>DASUHB010000037.1 GCA_036273715.1 Gemmatimonadaceae bacterium | reverse complement strand
ACCACAACGTGCTCGATGAGCACTCCACGACTGCACGCGTCGAGCGAAAGACCAGCGTGACCGTGCTCGACCCGTCGCGCTGTGATGGTCTCATGTACTTCCTGCCGACGCCCAAGTCGCCGCACGGCGTGGACGTCGACCCGAGCGGCGAGTACATCGTCGGCAACGGGAAGTTGTCCGCGATGATCGCCGTACACTCGTTCACGAAGATGCAGCAGGCGATCGCGTCCAAGGCGTTCGACAAGGTCGTGGACGGGATTCCCGTGCTCAAGTACGACGCGGTGCTGGCCGGCGAAGTGAAGAGCGCCGGGTTAGGCCCGTTGCACACCGAGTTCGACGGCAAGGGCTTCGCGTACACGTCGTTCTTCATTTCGTCCGAGATCGTGAAGTGGAAGCTCGGGACCTGGGAGGTGGTGGATCGCACGCCCACCTTCTATGCGATCGGCCACTTGATGATTCCGGGCGGCGACTCGCGCGCGCCATGGGGCAAGTACGTCATCGCGCTCAACAAGATCACCAAAGATCGATATCTGCCTACCGGACCGATCATGGATCAGTCGGCCCAACTGTACGACATCAGCGGACCCAAGATGCAGCTGCTGCTCGATTTCCCGACCATCGGCGAGCCGCACTACGCGCAGGCGCTTCCGGCGAGCCTGATCCACTCGGTGAAGTTCAACACGCTGTCGGAGAACGCCAATCCGTGGGCGGTGAAGACCGAAGCCGAGGGCGGCATCTCGCGCCAGGGCAAAACCGTACACGTGAAGATGGCGGCAATCCGGTCGCACTTCTCGCCCGACAACATCGAGGGCATTTCGGTTGGCGACACCGTCTACTTCCACCTCACGAACATCGAGCAGGACTGGGACATCGTGCACGGCTTCGCTGTGTTAGGCAATACGGATGCGGCCGAGCTGATCCTGGCGCCGGGGGAAACGCGCACGCTCAAGTGGGTCCCGCGCGCGAGCGGCGTCTATCCGTTCTACTGCACCGACTTTTGCTCGGCGCTGCACCAGGAAATGCAGGGGTACGTCCGCGTGTCGCCGGCCGGAAGCACGGTGGCGCTGTCGGCGACCATCGGCGATCACCCCGTTGGCGGCGACCGGATGGCCGGTATGCACCCGACGGCGACGGGCGGCGCGGCCGCCGGGGGGCATCAATGATGTCGCGCTTCTCGCGCTGCTTGCTCGTGATCGCGGGCGTGCTGCTCGCGGCATCGCTCCGCCTCCCGCTCTGGCGCATTGCGTTGACGGCGCCGCAGTACCCGGAAGGTCTGGGGTTGCAGATCGGCGCCGGCACGATTGCCGGCGCCACGCCGCAGGACCTGGGGAACATCAACGAGCTCAATCACTACATCGGGATGCGGCCGATCGATCCCGGCGCCCTGCCGGAGCTCCGCATCCTGCCGTGGCTCCTGGCCGGCCTCGCCGTCCTGGCGCTGATCGCGGCTGCGTTAGGCAGCAGGCGCCTCGTCGCGGCCTGGCTCGGCGCCGTGGTGCTCGTCGGGGCTGCCGGGCTCGCCGATCTGTACCGATGGTCCTATACGTTCGGCCACGACCTCGACGCCGAGCACGCCATCATCAAGGTGCCCGGCATGGTGTACCAGCCGCCGTTGATCGGCACCAAGCAGCTGTTGAATTTCACCGCCTCGTCGTGGCCGGCGCCCGGGGCGTGGCTGGCCGTGGCGGCGCTGGTCGCCGGCGTGGTGGCGCTCGTGCTGTCGCGCCATCGCCCATCCGCACCGACGAGTGCCGCGTGATGCGTCCCCTGCCGGCGATGACGCGCGCCGTGCTGTTCGTCGCGTGCGTCGCGGCGCCGCCGCACGCGTTGGGCCAGGCGTCGCGCACCCTGGTGGTGGCGCCGGGCACCGCGCTGGCGACGTTAGGCGAAGCCGTGGCCCGCGCGTCCGCCGGCGACCGGATCGTCGTGCGCGCCGGCACGTACCGCGAGCCGCTGGTCATGGTCGACAAGCCGCTCCTGATCGAAGGAGCCGGCGATGCCATCCTCGATGGCGAGTCCGCGCACGCGATTCTCACGGTTGCCGCCGATGATGTCACCATTCGGCACCTGCACTTCCGCGACGTGGGCGTGAGCTACACCAGCGACCTCGCCGCCGTGCGCGTCCTCGCCGTCCGCAACTGCCGCATCGAGGACAATCTCATCGAGCGCGCGTTCTTCGGGATCTACCTCGCGAAGTCGGTCGGCTGTCGCGTGATCCACAACGACATCCGCGGCGCCGCGCGCGATGAAACGAGCTTCGGCAACGGCATTCATTTGTGGGCCGCGAGCGGCGCGCTCATCGCCGACAATCACGTGAGCGACCAGCGAGATGGCATCTACTTCGAGTTCGTCACCCACACCGTCGTGCGCGGGAACACGAGCGAGCACAATCTGCGCTACGGCCTGCACTTCATGTATTCCGACGACTGCCAGTATCTCGGCAACACCTTCCGATACAATCACGCCGGCGTCGCGGTGATGTACACGCATCGCGTGCTCATGGCCGGCAATCGCTTCGAGTCGAACTGGGGCGATGCGGCGTACGGGCTGCTCCTCAAGGAAATCGACGACAGCCGCGTGGAAGACAACGAGTTCGCGCACAACACCGTCGGGTTGTCGGCAGACGGCGCCAACCGTCTGGTCGCGTCGCACAACACGTTCCGGTCCAACGGATGGGCCGTGCGCCTCCTCTCGAGCACGGACGATGCGCGCTTCGAGCGCAACAATTTCTTCGACAACACCTTCGATGTCGGGATGCGCGGCGGCGAAACCACGACGCGTTTTGCCGGCAACTACTGGGACGACTATCGGGGCTACGACCTGGATCGCAACGGCGTGGGCGACGCGCCGTTCCACCCCGTGCGCTTGTTCTCACTCATCGTCGCGCAGAACCCGCCCACGCTGGTGCTGCTGCGCAGCTCCTTCGTCATGCTGCTCGATGGCGTCGAACGGGCGGTGCCTTCTCTGACGCCGTCGTCTGTGGTCGACGACACGCCGGCGCTCACCCCCATCCCCTAAGCGATATGATCGAGTTCAGAGCGCTCACGAAGTCCTTTGGCGCGCGCGACGTGCTGCGCGGCGTGGACCTGTGCGTTCGACCGGGTCGCGTGACGGCCGTGGTCGGGTCTAACGGAGCCGGCAAGACGACGCTCATCAAGTGCCTGTTGGGCCTCGTGCGGCCGGACGGCGGAGAGATCCGCGTCGACGGTGTGCGCGTCGGAGATGATCCGGCCTATCGCGCCACCATCGGATACGCATCGCAGATGAGCCGTTTCCCCGAGCACCTCACGGCGCGCGAGGTGACGAAGATTCTGCTCGGATTGCGTGGCGAGTCGGCCGTTATCGACTGGGAATTGTTCGAGCGGCTCGCGATCGCTACACACCTCGATACGCGCGTCCGCGCGTTGTCGGGCGGCACGCGGCAGAAGCTCGCCGTCGCGCTGGCATTTCTGTTCGCCCCGCGCGTGGTCGTGCTCGACGAACCGAGCGCGGGGCTCGATCCCGCGGCGAACGCGGTGCTCAAGGACAAGATCCTGAGCGAGCGCAGCGAAGGCAAAACGGTGCTCGTCACGTCGCACGTGATGAGCGAGTTGGACGAGCTCGCCGACGACATCGTGTTCCTGCGCGCGGGCCGCGTGGGATACGCCGGCTCCGTGCAGAAGCTGCGCGTGTTCACCGGACAACCGCACCTCGAGCGCGCCATTGCGTCGATGATGAACAAGGAGGTCGTATGCGCGTAGCCGCGAAGATCGCCGCGTTTCAGCTGCTCGACGTGCTGCGGAGCCGTTGGCTCTTCGGCTATGCCATCTTCTTTCTCCTCGCGACGGAGCTGCTGCTCCGCTTTGGCGGCGACCCGACGCGGGCGCTCGTCAGCCTGACGAGCATCGTGCTGTTCACGGTGCCGCTGGCGGCGATCGTGTTCGCGACGATCTACGTGCACCGCGCGCGCGAGTTCATCGAGCTGCTGCTGGCGCAGCCCGTTGGGCGGGACGCGATGTTTGCCGGGACCTACGCCGCGATGGCGGTGTTGTTGTCGGCGGGCATCGTGTTGGGCATCGGGATGCCGTTCGCGCTGCGCGGCGGCGCGGGCGTCGGGGGCGACGCGGTGTTGCTGGTCGGAGCGGGGGTGGCCCTCACGCTCGTGTTCGCCGGCGCGGGCGTGGCGCTCGCGCTGCGCACCGACGACCGGCTCCGCGCCTTCGGCATTGCGTTAGGCGGATGGGCGTGCGCGGCGCTGGCGTACGATGCCGTGGTGCTCGTGGCCGCGACCGCACTGGCCGGCGCGCCGCTCGAACGCCCGCTGCTCGTGGCGACGCTCGCCAATCCGATCGACCTCGCGCGCGTGGTCATGCTCATGCACCTCGACATTTCGGCGCTCATGGGCTACACGGGCGCATCGTTCACGCGCCTGTTCAGCGCCCCGGCCGGCACGGCCATCGCGGCCGCGTTGCTCGCCGCCTGGGCGGCCATCCCCGCTCTGTTAGGCGCGCGGCTCTTCCGGCGAAAGGACTTCTGATCGCCCGTCCTACCATCCATCCCTTGCGAGAGAACTCCATCATGTCGAATGCGATTGCACGCAAGACCATGTTCGCTGCCGCTGCGGCGTTGGCCGCCCTCCTGGCGACCGCTGCCTGCGGCGGCACCGCGCCGGCCTCCGGCGACTCCGCTCAGGCGTCGCCGGCCGCTGCCACACCGGCGGCGCCCGCCGCGGCCGGTCCGCAGACCCCCGACCCCGGCCGTCGCGTGATCACGGTCCAGCTGATCGCCGACGACAAGGGCAGCCGGTTCGAGCCGAACGACATCGAGGCCCATCGCGGCGACGTGATCCGATTCACGTTGTCGTTAGGCGTGCACAACGTCGACTTTCTGCCCGACTCGAATCCAGGCGTGCAGGGGCTGCCGCCGGTGAGCGACATGCTGCAGCTCGCGGGACAGACGTACGATGTCAAAGTCACGCTGCCCAAGGGCCACTACTACTTCCAGTGCGATCCGCACGCGGCGCTTGGCATGCGCGGACATCTGGAGGTCGAAGACTGAGGGCACACTACTGGATCGCGTCCCGACGGGAGCATCTACGCTCATAGAGACTCGGACAAAGCAGGGACACAGCGGACACGACAACAGCCAAGAGTCCTTTTCTTGTTGCTCTGTCCGTCGTGTCCGTGCTTTGTCCGCGTCTTCATGAGCTTAGATACCAGCCGCCTCGCCGTTTACCGGATTGGTGAGGCGCCCGCGTTTCGTTACTTCTCCAGCCCCTTCACCACGCCTTCGAGCAGCTTCATGCGCTTCGTGTCGCTGGCGCTCTGTGCGTCATGCGTCAGCTCCGATGCGAGTTTCTTGAGCGTGGCGGTCCGCTTGGCGCCGCTCGCGGACTTTGCCGACTCGAGCGCATTCTCGATCGAGGTCAACCGATCGGCGGGCAGCCCGTTGTCACGCTTCAACTGATCGACGTATGCGAGCGCGACCGGGAACGCTGCGGGCCATACGATCTTCGGTTGGTCCTGCGGATTCAGCAGGTCGAAGTGCACCAGTTTCGCGGCGTCGATCTCGTTCTGCGTCAGATCGGCGGTCGGCGTGAGCTTGAACACATCGAGACCGCGCGCGATCTCGGAACCATAGATGTAGCCGTTGTAATAGTAGCCGGCCCAGTAGCCGCCTAACACGAGCTTGGTCGAGTCGATCGGACCGCGATCGAAGTAGGCGATCTCCTTGGGATGTGCGGGGTCGGTGAAGTCGAACACCGACACGCCGCCCTGATACCAGCCCTGCACCATGATGTCTCGACCCGGCACCGGCACCAGGTTGCCGTTGTGCGCGACGCAGTTTTCCTGTTCCGTCTGTGCCGCGGGCATCTTGAAGTAGCCGGCATGCGTCAGCGTGTTGTCAGTCAAGGTGAAGATCGCGTCGGCGCCCCAGTCGATCGGATCGGTGGCGCGGCACTTGGGCTGGGTACCGCCGCCCCATTCATCGGTGAACAACAACTTCGACGCGTCGTTCGAGAACGTGGCCGAGTGCCAGAAGGAGAAGTTGGAATCCGCGACGGCCTGCAGCCGCACCGGGTGCGTGGGATCCTTGATGTTGAGCAGCAACCCGTAGCCCGAGCACGCGCCGGCGGCGTAGTGCGCGGACGGATACACGGTAATGTCGTGGCACTGCGACGGGCCGCCGCGTGCTCCGCCGCCCGGGACGCGCAGGTTCAAGCCCATCGCCTTGAGCGAGTCGATGGCTGCCTTCGTCTTGACCGTATCGTTGCGGAAGTTCATCACGTCGGCAACGAGGCGTGCCGCCTTGTCGGAGTCGGCGGCGCTCGCCGTAGCGGGCATGCCTAACCGGCCGAGGAAGCGCTTGGCCGCCTTGACGGCCGCGCCGTTGGCCGTGTCGGCGACCGCCACGCCGTGCGTCGGCGGCGCCGTGAGATCGTTGAAGATCCGCGGCGAGCTCACGATCTTCGCCTGCTCGGGATGTGCTAACGGAACGCGAATCACCTCGATGCGGAACAGCGCCGTGTTCGGGTCGGTGATGTCGCCGCCCTCGCAGCCGGCCATCTCGCTCGTCGACCGCACGCGCGCGAGCCCCGATACGTACACGTAGATCACGCCCTTGTCGTTCGGGTCCTGCACGAGCGTGTGTGTGTGTGAGCCGCGGCACGTCTCGACGTCCGCCACTTGCTTGGGCGCCTTGGGATTCGAGATGTCGAAGATGCGGACGCCGATCATCCGCTCTTTGCTCACGCTGTCCTGGATGCCTTGCGTGCCGCAATCGAGCCGGCTGCCGGTATTTTCGGCGGAGACGAAGAGCAGGTGCCCGTAGACGGACACGTCGCCTTGCTCGGTGAAGCAGACGACGTGGTCCGTTAGGACAGGCTTGGCGGGATTCGACACATCCCAGATCTGGAAGCCGCTGAAATTCCCCTGGTAGACGTAGTGCCCGCCGAACGCGAGATCGGAGTTCGCGTACGTGAGGCCGCCGGGATCGTTGGGATGGAAGTCATCCGGCTTGTTGACGTGGGCGATGAGGTCGATGCCCTTGGACGCGACGCCGGCATCGTAGAGGCCGGCCTTGAGATGCGCGCGCGGATCGTTCGTGTCGGACTGGGCCCGCGCGGGAAGAGGGACGAGAGCGGCCGCTGCGACGAGCGCGGCGCTGAGGACGAGAGGGGACCGGAAGAGAGTGATGCGACGTGTCATTGGGTTGGGCTCGGAGTGAGCGTTTTCAGGATGGCTTGCATCCGGCCGATCTCGGCGCGCTGTCCGGCGTCGACATCGGTGGCGAACGAGAACAACTCGGGCTGCTGGCCGGAGCCGGGCGTGTCGAAGAGCGTCTTGACCATGTCGAGCGCGCCCTCGTGGTGCTTGATCATGCCCGTGAGGTAGAGATGATCGAAGGCCGGTCCGTGCGCGGCGTCGAGCTGGCGCATCTGATCGGGGGTGAGCATGCCCGGCATCAGCATGGATTGGGATCCCGTGCCCATGCCCTTCATGTCCATGCCTTTCATGTTCATGCCCGGCATGTTCATTCCGCTTTCATCGTGCGGAGGCCCGGCGTGGCCCGGCAGCATGTTGAGGGGATCCGGCGTCTCGAGGTGACGTGCCTCGAGCCAGTGCTGCATCATGGTGATTTCGTCGCGCTGCGAGAGCGCGATGCGTTTGCACAGGGTGGCGACGTCGGCGCGGGCTCCGTGTGTCGGGGCCCAGTCGGACATCACGACGGCTTGGGCGTGGTGGAAGATCATGCCCTGGACGAAGGCGACGTCGGCCGGCGTGAAGTCGTGCGTCGTGGCAGAGGCGGACTGTGCAGGAAGGCGCGCGGTAATCATGCCGGCGGCGACCGCGGCGAGCGCCAACTGTGGCGCGGCGGAAATTCGGCTCGAGAGTGACATAGTAGCCATGGGTTGTGCGGACGGGCTCGCTCCGAGAGCGATCTCCCCGCGGACTGTACGGACAATACTTGGCGTGCGTTGCGCGGGCGAGTGTCTGCGGTGGCGAAGGCTGTGCTCGTCGGTAGGCGGCCGGGTCGGCACGTTCGCTCGCGGCATCGGAGAGTTTTTGCCTACTTTGTAGGCAAAAACTCTCCGATGGTCGGCGTGAAGGCCAACGCGCCGTGCCTGTGCGTGACGATCTCGCCAGCGCAGCCGCGCGATCGGTTCCATCCGAGCCGTCATCCGTTCACGAGGCGGACGCGCCCAGTGGCACGCCCGCCTCGTCTTGCTGCCCAACGCAATGACCGGATCAGGACTTCGCCGTCGCCAGCCCCTTCACGACGCCCGCCAGCAAGTGCACGCGCTTCGCGTCGCTCGCGCCCTGCTCGTCTCGGGACAATTCGGCTCCCAGTTTCTTGAGCACCGCCGTGCGCTTGGCCCCGCTCGCCGACCGGGCGGACGTGAGCGCGCTCTCGATCGCCGTTAGGCGCGCGGCCGGGAGCCCGTTGTCACGCTTCAACTGATCGACGTATGCGAGCGCGACCGGGAACGCGGCGGGCCAGACGATCTTCGGCTGGTCCTGCGGATTCAGCAGGGTCAGGTGCACCAGTTTCGCCGCGTCGATCTCGTTCTGCGTGAGCTCGGCTGTCGGCGTGAGCTCGAACACATCGAGTCCGCGCGCGATCTCCGAGCCGTAGATGTAGCCGTTATAGTAGTAGCCGCCCCAATAGCCGCCGATCACGAGCTTTGTCGGATCGATCGGGCCGCGGTCGAAATAGGCGATTTCCTTCACGTGCTCCGGATCCGTGAAGTCGAACACCGAGACGCCGCCCTGATACCATCCCTGCACCATGATGTCGCGGCCGGGTACCGGCACGAGGTTCCCGTTGTGCGCGACGCAGTTTTCGACGTCGGTCTGCGCCGCCGGCATCTTGAAGTAGCCCGCGTGCGTGAGCTTCGTGCCGCTGATGGTGAACACGGCGTCGGCGCCCCAATTGATCGGATCGGTCGCGCGGCACTTGGGCGCCACGCCGCCGCCCCACTCGTCGGTGAACAGTACCTTGGTTGCGTCGTTGCTGAAGGTCGCCGAGTGGAAGAACGAGAAGTTGGAGTCGGCTTGCGCGTCGACACGCACCGGGTGCATCGGGTTTTTGATGTCGAGCAGGATGCCGTAGCCCGAGCACGCGCCGGCGCCGAACCCGGACGACGGATACACCGTGATGTCGTGGCACTGCGACGGGCCGCCCGTTCCGCCGAACAGGTTGGGGATGTTGATGCCTAACGTGCGCAGCGAATCGGTCAGCGCGCGCGCTTTGGACGTGTCGCTCGTATAGAGCAGGGTGCCGAGCAGGTGGGCGGCCCGGTTCGTGTCGGCCGCCGTCGCCGTGCGCGGCATGCCGATCGCATCGATGAACCCGCGCGCCTGGACGACATCGGCGCCGTTGGCCGTATCGGCGATCGCCGCGCCGTGCGTGGCGGTGTGCGTGAGGTCGTTGAAGATGCGCGGCGAGCTGACGATCTTCGCCTGCTCTGGATGTGCTAACGGAACCCGAATTACTTCGATGCGGAAGAGCGCCGTGTTCGGGTCGGTGATCGCGCCGCCCTCGCAGCCCGGCATCTCACCCGATGACCGCACCTGCGCCAACCCCGATACGTACACGTAAACGACGCTCTTGTCGTTCGGGTCCTGCACGAGCGTGTGCGTGTGCGAGCCGCGGCAGGTCTGTACATCGGCCACCTGCTTTGGGTGCGTGATGTCCGAGATGTCGAAGATCCGGATGCCGATCATCCGCTCTTTGCTCACGCTGTCCGGAATTCCTTGCGTGCCGCAATCCAACCGGCTGGCCCCGTTCTCCGCCGACACGAACAGCAGATGCCCGTACACCGAGACGTCTCCCTGCTCGGTAAAGCAGACGAGGTGCTCGGCGAGCACCGGCTTGGCGGGAGCCGCAACGTCCCAGATCTCGAAGCCGCTGAAATTTCCTTGATAGACGTAGTGGCCGCCGAATGCGAGGTCGGAGTTCGCGTACGTCAGGCCGCCGGGATCGTTGGGATGGAAATCGTCAGGCTTCTTGACGGTGGCCACCAGCCTGAGGCCGTTCGACGCTTCACCGGCGTCGTAGAGGCCGGGCTTCAAGTGCGCGCGCAGGTCGGTGGTGTCGGACTGCGCCCGCGACGCCGCGGGCAGGGCGGCCGCGCCGCCGATGCCTAACGCAACGCACGGCACGAGCGCCGATCGGAACCATGCAGCGAGGATGCGATTCATTTGGCTGCCTCCAATCCTTTGACCACCTCTTCCAGCAGCTGCACGCGCTTGGCATCGCTTGCGCCCTGGGCATCCTGCGACAGGTCGGCGGCCACCTTCCGGAGCGCAGACGTGCGCTTGGCGCCGCTCGCCGACCGCGCCGATGTCAGCGCGCTCTCGATGGCCGACAGACGGTCGGCCGGAAGTCCGTTGTCGCGCTTGAGCTGATCGACGTACGCGAGCGCCACCGGGAACGCCGCCGGCCACACGATCTTCGGTTGGTCCTGCGGATTCAGCGTCCGGTAGCGTACGAGGCTCGCCGCATCGATTTCGTTCTGCGTCAGATCGGCCGTCGGCGTCAGCTTGAACACGTCGAGACCGCGCGCGATCGCCGAGCCGTAAATGTAGCCGTTGTAATAGTAGCCGCACCAGAAGCCGCCTAACACGAGCTTGTTCGCATCGATGGGGCCGCGGTCGAAGTACGCGATCTCCTTGGGATGCGCGGGATCGGTGAAGTCGAACACCGAGAGACCGCCCTGATACCACCCCTGCACCAGGATGTCCCGGCCCGGCACGGGCACGAGATTCCCGTTGTGCGCCACGCAGTTCTCCTGCGCGGTCTGCGCCGCCGGCATCTTGTAGTAGCCCTTCTGCGTGAGCGTCGTGCCGCTCAGCGAGAAAATCGCATCCGCACCCCAGTCGAGCGGATCGGTGGCGCGGCACTTGGGCGCGACGCCGCCGCCCCACTCGTCCGTGAACAGCAGCGTGGTCGCGTCGTTGTTGAACGTCGCCGAATGCCAGAACGAGAAGTTCGAATCGGACACGGCCTGCAGACGAACCGGATTCGCCGGATCCTTGATGTCGAGCAGCAGCCCGTAGCCCGCGCACGCGCCGGCGGCGAGGTGTACCGCCGGATACGCGGTGATGTCGTGGCACTGGAGCACTCCGCTGTTGGCCAGGCTGTCCGGCGTCGCCGGCACGTCTACGCCTAACTGCTTGAGCGAATCGCTCAACGCCTTGAACTTCGCCGTGTCGGTTTCGAACATCACCTGGGCGATGAGATGCGCCACGCGATCCGAATCGGCCGCCGTCGTCTTGGCCGGCAGGCCGATGATCGGCAGATAGCCGCGCGCCATCGTGAGCGCCGCGCCATTGGCCGTGTCGGCGATCGCCGGGCCGTGCGTCGCCGGCTTGGTGAGGTCGGCGAAGATGCGGGGCGTGCTCACGACCTTCGCCTGCTCGGGGTGCGCCACCGGCACGCGAATGACCTCGATGCGGAAGAGCGCGGAATTGGGGTTCGACATGCTGCCCAACTCGCAGCCGGCCAGCTCGCTCTTGGGCCTAACGGACGACAGCCCGGACACGTACACGTAGACCACGCCTGTGTCGTTCGGATCGGGCACCAGGGTGTGCGTATGCGAACCGCGGCACGTTTGCACGTCCGCAACCTGCTTGGGATGCGTGACGTCGGAGATGTCGAAGATGCGAACGCCCATCATGCGCTCGCTGCTCACACTGTCCTTGATTCCTTGCGTACCGCAGTCGAGCCGGCTGCCGGTGTTCTCGGCCGACACGAAGAGCAAGTGGCCGTAGACCGACACGTCGCCCTGTTCGGTGAAACAGACCAGGTGGTCGGCGAGTACCGGCTTGGCGGGATTCGAGATGTCCCAGATCTGGATGCCGCTGAAGTTACCTTGATACAGGTACTTGCCGCCGAACGCGAGATCGGAGTTCGCGTATGTTAGGCCGCCCGGATCGTTGGGGTGGAACTCCGCCGGCTTGTTGGCGTGGGCAACCAGCTGCATGCCCTTCGCCGCCACGCCGGCATCGTAGAGGCCGGGCTTGAGATGCGCGCGCGGATCGGTCGTGTCCGACTGCGCGCGCGCCGCCGGCGCCGACGCAAGCGCGAGGATCGGTACCGCCGCGCACAGCATGAGGTACGACCGGAACGTCGCCGAACGATGTGTCATTGGGATTGGGCCCGAAAGGAGGTGTGTGTGCTGCGGGTCACCTGAGACCGTGACGAGCGCGGGTGCGGGAGAATGGCGTCAAGGCTTCTGATGTCAGTCCGGCGGCAGCCTCACGAGAAATCGTGTGCTTTGCCCGAGTGTGCCGTCCACCGTGATCGTTCCGCCGAGCATCTCGACGTACGCGCCCGTCCTCGGGGCGTGAGATATGTCATACGGACTACCAAGGTGCAAGATACAGGCGTGGGCGGCACTGCGGACCCCGACCGCTGGGAACAGGCCGGGCCGCAGTGTCGAGCGCGGTTACAGCTGCAGGCCGAGCTCGCGCTGGAAGCTGCGGCGGCCGAGGGCGGTCACGGTGAGGGCACGCGACTCGCGCTGTCGCGCGACCCATTTTCGGCCGAGCGCGAGGTCGAGCAGCGCGGCGCCGACGGCGCCGCCCAGATGCGACCGGCGTTCGCTCCAATCCAGACAGGCGAACGCGAAGCGGCGCCGGAGTCCCTTGATGGCGCCGACATCCACTCCCAGCGTAGCGAGCGATGCGGCGCCTCTGGGCGTGACCTCGTACGTACCGGCCGCCTCGCCGTGGGCGTGGGCGATCCATCCGAGCGTCGTTAGGCGGTCGTTGATGGCGACGCCGAGCGCGCCGGCGAGGTGATCGTAGCAGGTGCGCGCCGCGCGGAGGTGGTCGGGCGTGTTGGGCACGAACTCGCTGCGCGTGGCCCCGGCGAACACGCTCAGCGCCTCGAGCACGTCGGCGACTTCGGGACCGTCGAGACTGTAGTACCGGTGCTTGCCTTGCACCTGCACCCTGGTCAGATGCTCGGCCACCAATTTGTGCAGGTGGACGCTGGCGGTGGATGGGCTGACGCCGGCGACGAGCGCCAGCTCGGTGCTGGTGCGCGCGCGGCCGTCGAGCAGGCAGTACAGCATGCGGGCGCGGGCGGGCTCGCCGATGGCGGCGGCGGCGCGGGCGGCATGCGCATCGGCTCGGCGGGCGACATCCATACTTCGACGTTAATCAAAGTGTGAGCGCTCGGCAATTGCTATCTTGGCTGCCATGGATGAGGACCACTTGGCGTCCGAGCGCGTCGGCCGGCGCGACGCACTCAAGACCGGGCTTGCCGCGTGCGCGGCGCTCGTGGTGACGCGTTGGGCCAGCGTCCTTCCCGCCGACCGGAGCTCAGCAATGACCATCACGTGCGTGATCCGTTATCAGATCGACCCGTACCAGAAAGAAGCGTTCGCGCAATATGCGGCGAATTGGGGGAAGGTGATTCCGCGGTGCGGGGGACACCTGATCGGATACTTCCTGCCCTACGAAGGGACTAACGATGTGGCGTGGGGCTTGATCGCTTTCGACAGCCTCGCGTCGTACGAGCGGTACAAGGACCGGCTCAAGACCGATCCCGATGCGCAGGAGAACTTCAAGTTCGCGCAGCAGAAGCGCTGCATTTTCCGCGAGGAGCGCAACTTCGTACAGGTGGTGGAGGGGACGTTCGAGGTGCCGGCGACACGCTAGCGTTAGACGCCACGGGCGACGGGACAACTACGTTAGGTCCAGATAGGTGGCCGCAACATCTGTTCCTACTATTGTATAGGATGAGCGGGCGCAGGGCAGCGCCCGTGGAGAGCTTGCTCGCTCTAAGGAACACGGATCGGACGGAGCACGCGGATCTACGGATTGTTCGGCTGGCTCGTCGCTTTTGAACGTGCTACCGTAGTGCGGTGCTCAGTCCGCTCGAGAAGCCGAGACTCGTACTGCGCGTCGGTGTCGCCGGGGCCATCGAGCTGCCGGAGTCGCAGCGCGCGCGGCTGCACGAGGTGTTCACGCAGGTCTACCGGGTGTTGGCGATGCGACTCGAGGCGCTCGCGCCCGGACGCGCGGAATCCACTCGACCGGACATCTGCTCGTACTACGCGTCGGGCAATGATCAGCGGGCGGCACGGCCGCTCATGCGCGTCGTGTCGGGGCTCGCGGACGGAACCGACCAGATTGCCTTCGAGTCGCTGTTGGCGTTCGAGTGTGATTCCCGCGCGGGTCCATCGAAGCCCGGCGCCCGCACCGAATTCGAGCTCGTCGCCATCCTGCCGTGCGACGCGCGGTCGTTTCGTGACAACAGCGAAGTCACGGACAAGCGCACGTTCGACGCGCTGCTGGCCCGCTGCGCGCACACGATCGAGCTCGATGGGCGCTGCGTGCCGCACGCGCCGCGCGGCGGCGCGGACGGTCGCCTAACGACAGAACGCCGCAACCGCGCGTTTCGCGTGCAGGCGGCGGCGCTGCTCCGGCACTGCGACCTCCTCATCGCCAACGCCGACCTCGATGGCGGCGCCGGGATCGGCGGCACCCGCGAAACCATGGCGGCCGCCGTTGCGTTAGGCATCCCCGTCCTGTTGCTCTCGGCGGCGCCGGACGAGCGCCAGCGGCCCGTGACCGTCATCACGCGGCCGGTCGACCTGGAGCGCACGCGCGCCTCGGCGTCGGCGCCGTGGGAACGGAGCGTCGACCAGGTCGTGACGCGCATCCTGGCCGATCCGCGCACGTCGCGCGCGGGGCCGTACGCGCGCGACGGCGATGAGGGCGGCGCCGCCCGGCTGGATAACGGGGAGGCCGAGTTGCTGGACGAGTTTTTCGGCGGCGAGCATCGGCGCGCGCGCGTGAGGCCGCGGTTGTGGTCCGCCTTCGTGCGGCGCTTCCACCGCCTAACGGCGAGCGGCGCCGACACGATCGTCGAGCCGTTCACCCGATTCCGCGCGCGGGCGGCGGAGCTGAGCGCGCATTACACGGGTCTCTACCGCGGCGCGTTCCTCGTCAACTACACGCTCGCGGCGCTCGCCGTGGCGCTCGCGGTGACAAGCCTGGTGTATCTGCTCTTCCTCGCGCGCCATGGCGCACCCGAGCGTGAAGGCGCTCGTACGCTGCTCTCGCTCGCCATCGTCGAACTAGCCGTGTTGGTCGCCATCTTTTTCAACACGCATCTCGGCAACAGCCACCACTGGAACAGCAAGGCGGTCGACTATCGGTATCTCGCCGAGCGATTGCGGGCGATGCAGTACCTGTCGCCGATGGCGCTGCTGCGGTTGGCGCCGCCACGGGTCGCGCGATACGCCGCAACCGCGTTGCGGCAGAGCGTGGTCGATTGGCTGTTGCAAGCCGTGATTCGCGAGGCGCCTCCGGGCACCGGAATGTCTCCGCTCGAGACACCGGTAGCGCAGTCGCGCGGCAACGGGACTGTCAGCCAATCCGACGTCGACCGCGCGCTGGTCCTGGTGCACGACAACTGGCTCGCGACGCAGATCGAATATCATCGGGCGACGAGCCATACCCAGCGCCGCATGCACCGGTGGATCAGGCGCTGGGTGTGGCGCTTGAACCTTGCCGTGATCATCATCGTGTTCGTGGATCTGCTCCTGATCGTGGCTCGACTCCTGGGACTGCGCCGCGGATGGATCGACGTTGGGCACGCGTACGGTCCGGCGCTCGTATTCTTCGCGGCGGTGCTGCCGGCGGTGGTCTCGAGTCTCAACAGCATCCGGTTTCAGTCCGAGTGTCTGCGGATTGCGGAGCGGTCGGCGGTGATGGTGGAGATGCTCGAGGGCTGCCGGGCCGAGTGCGAGGTGCTGCAGGCGCGCGTACGTGGGGCGCGCGCGAGCGGCGAGGATCCGGGCGGTTGGACGCTCGAGGCGTACGATGTAGGCGAAGCGTGTGCGCAGATGTTGAGCGACGAAGTCGCCGAGTGGTCGGTATTGTATTCGCGTGATCTGGTGGAAGCCTGAGCGGGGCGGCGCCTAACGGCGCCGGAGCGGACGGCGTTCACGTTGGCTGCGGTCAGGGTGCGTGACATGAAGCGAATCCTCACGTTGGATGGCGGCGGCGTCCGGGGCATTTTCACGCTGCAGATTCTCTCGCGCATCGAGGCGCTGCTGCGGGAAGAGCGGCAGGCGCCCGATCTGGTGCTCGCCGACGTGTTCGACCTGGTGGCCGGCACGAGCACCGGCGCGATCATCGCCGCGTTCCTTGCCTTACGGAAGCCGGTCGCCGAGATCGAACGGCTGTACATGGAGTTCGGGCCGTTCATGTTCCAGCGCGAGCCGTGGTACCGCCAGTGGAAGCGGAAGTACCGCGCGGATGCGGTGGCCGATTTTTTCCGCCAGCATTTCAGCGAGGACGAGGACCACGAAAAGCCGGTGCTCATGGGATCGCCGCAGATCGCGGTCAAGCTGCTCATCCTCATGCGCAACGCGACGACGGGCTCGCCGTGGCCGGTGACGAACCATCCGGACGCGCATTACAACGACCGCTCGCGTCCCGATTGCAACTTGAACGTGCCGCTGTGGAAGCTCTTGCGCGCGAGCACGGCGGCGCCGACGTATTTCGCCCCGGAGCGCGTGGAATTCGGCCGGCACAAGTTTCTGTTCGTGGATGGCGGGGTGACGCCGTTCAACAATCCGTCGTTGATCGCCGTGCTGATGGCGACGCTTCCGCAGTACCGGTTCAACTGGCCATCGGGGCGGGAGGCGCTGCACGTGATTTCGGTGGGGACGGGGACCGAGCGCGTGCATCTGCCGGACAAGGTGGCCGAGCAGATCACGGTAATGGATCAGCTCAAGTTCGCGGTGCCGGCGCTCATCGATGCGGCGTCGCAGCACGAGGACATGATGTGTCGTGCGTTAGGCGATTGTGTCTTCGGCGCGCCGCTGGACAACGAGCTGGGTGCGCTGTCGGGCGCCGGGCCATCGCTGTTGTCGGGGGAGCAGAAGCGGTTCACGTACGTCCGCTACAATCAGGAGTTCAACGTGGCGACGCCGGAGGGGCCGGTGCAGGAGTTGGACATGCGGCTCGACCGGATCGCGAACATGCCGGCCTACCAGAAGGCCGGGAAGGAGTACGCGGAGGCGAATGTGCGGCTCGAGCATCTGTATCCGAGGCCCGCGCATGAACGAATCTCAGCGGGGCCGGACCACACTGTACCTATGGCGCCGACGGACTGATTGCGCGCCATGCAGGGTCAGCCTACTATTGTAGCCCCCGCCGTTGTCCCTGCGGCGTACCAGAAGACCGACCAACGTCGAACCCCCGTGACTCAGCCGGATCGCTCGGAGGTCCTGTCCGTTCTCGCCGAGACTCCCGCGGACATGTGGGAGGACGATGCCTGGGATGACCTCCTCTCGGCCATCGGCGATCAGAGCGTCGTGCCGATCGTCGGACCCGAGCTCGTGCTCATCGAGGTCGACGGCGGACGCGAGCCGCTCACGCGATTTGTCGCACGCACGCTCTCTGAACGGCTGACGTGGCCGGGCGGCGTGCCGGCCGCCGCCAACGCGACGAACCTCAACGACGTCGCGTCCGCGTTCATCCGCATGTCGCCCGACCCGGAGCGGCAGCGCAAGACGATCACCAAGGAAATCGGGCGCATCCTGGGCGAGACGGATTTCCCGACGCCCGAGCCGCTGCGCCAACTGGCCGAGATCACGCCGCTCCGCCTCTTCGTCAACCTGACGTTCGACGACCTGCTCGAGCGCGCGCTGATGGAGGTGCGATACAGCGGTGCGCCTAACGATCTGCAGTTCCGCTCGCACATCTACTCGACCAACCAGGCCAACGACATCGAGCTCACGCCGTCGGCCATGAACATGACGCGCGTCTACAATCTGTTGGGGCGCGTGGCGCCGGGAAAACCGTACGTGCTCACGGAGGAGGACCTGCTCGAGCACATCCGGTACTTCCAGGGCGAAGCGACGCGCCCCACGAACCTGTTCGAAGCGCTCAACCGCAACAACCTGCTCTTTTTAGGCGAAGGCTACACCGATTGGCTGGCGCGGTTTTTCATCCGCGCCACCAAGAACGCGCCGCTGTCGTGGCAGCGCACGGTGCGCGAGTTCGTGGCCGACGATCGTGCCCGGGTGGACGCGAATTTCGTCGCGTTCCTTCGGCAATTCAGCCGGGCGACGCAGCTCTTTCCCAAGGGCGCCGTCGATTTCGTGGACGAGCTGCACCGCCGGTGGAAGGCGCAGGAGCGGCCGGGCCTCCGGCCCACGCGCCAGTGGCAGGAGCCACCGCCTAACGCAGTGTTCCTGAGCTACACGCGCGCCGACGTCGCCCAGGTGCGCACGTTCAAGCAGGCGCTCGAAGCACGTGGCGTCACGACGTGGTTCGACGAGGACCAGCTGGAGAGCGGCGACCCCTGGCTCGAGCGCATCGAGCAGTACATCAAGTCGGGCGCGCTGCTGTTCGTGCCGATTCTCTCCGAAGCCACCGAAGCGCGCGCGCAGGGCAAGTTCCGCCGCGAATGGGCATGCGCCGTCGATCGCAACAAGGATCACACCGGGAGCGGCATCCCGTTCATCGTGCCGATCGGCCTCAAGGGCACGTCCTTCCGCCGCGTGCCGCCGGTATTCCGCGAGGCGGACATCAAAGAACACGACGGCGGCCCGGGCACGGAGCGCGCCGTGACGCGCATCGCGGAGATCGTGGCGATGCTCAAGGACGACGGCGCGTGAGTTCGCGCCCGAGCCTCGCGATCGACACGTCGCCCGTGGTCGACGAGGAGAACCCCTGGTTAGGCCTGCTCGCGTTCCGTGAGGCGAACCGGAAGTTCTTCTTTGGCCGCGACGAGGAGCTGGACGATCTGTTTCGCCGCGTGAGGCGCGAGCCCCTCACCGTGCTCTACGCGCAATCCGGACTCGGCAAGACGTCGCTGTTGCAGGCCGGGTTGTTCCCGCGGCTTCGCGAAGAAGGGTTTCTCCCGGTCCCGATTCGTCTCGACTATGGCGAGTTCGAGGATGGCGTGCGCGCCGATGCGGATCCGCCGGGTCGCCAGATCACGCAGGCGGTTGCCGGCGCCATCCATTCGCGCAAGCTCTCGGGCGCCAGCGACCCGCTCGCGGCGCCGGGTCCGTGGGAGTATCTGCACGACGTCGACTTCGATCTGCCCAACGAAACGGGCGGGCTGCTCACGCCGGTGCTCGTGTTCGACCAGCTCGAGGAGCTGTTCACGTTAGGCGCCTCACGGCGCGACGGCGGCCGGATGGTGGCGCGCACGACCGAATTGTTAGGCGACCTGATCGAGAATCGCGTGCCGCGCGCGCTCGAACGCGCCATGCGGAGCAACCCCGCGCTGGTGGACCGGTACACGTTCGAGCAGGCGCGCTACCGCGTGTTGTTGAGCCTGCGCGAGGACTACCTGCCGCACCTGCACGCGCTGCGCACTGAGATTCCGTCCATCATCCTGAACAACGTTCGCCTCACGCGGTTCGACCGGCGGCACGCGCTCGACGTGGTCGAGCGGCCGGCGGCGGCGCGGCATCTCGTGACGCGCGAGGTCGCCGAGGCGATCGTGCGGACAGTGGCGGGGCAGGATGCGACGGCCGATGGCCTGGAGGCGTCGCGGCCCATCGACGAGCCGGCAGCAGAGCGGCTCGAGGTGGATCCCTCGCTACTCAGCCTCTTCTGCCGGCAGCTCAACGGTCTCAGGCTCAAGCGCGGCGAAGACGCGATCTCGCTCGAGCTGGTCGCGAGCAACAAGGAGTCGGTGCTCCGCGACTTCTACCTCGACTGCTTCCGCGATCTCGCGGCGCCGCCCGAGGGCGGGGTCAAGGCGTTCGTCGAAGATTTCCTGCTCACGCAGAAGGGCTACCGCGACCGCCTAACGGTAGAGCGCGCCAACGAGATCCTGGTCGACACCTATCACGGGTCGCCGCATGATCTCGACACGCTGGTGGATCGGCGGCTGCTCCACGTGGAAGAGCGGGGCAAGACGCCGCAGATCGAGCTGACGCACGACGTGCTCGCGCCGATCGCGTTGCTCGAGCGCACGGAGCGGATGCACAACCTGGAGTTGCGGCGGGCGGAAGAGCGCCGCCTGCTCGAAACGCGCCGGGCCGAGGAGGATGAACGCAGGGCGAAAGAGGAAGCGGCGGTCGCGGCGGCGCAACTCGCCAAAGCGAAGCGGCAGCAGCGCATCACCGGAGCTCTTCTTGGCGTCGCTGTGATCGCGGCCGCACT
The DNA here is from genome assembly GCA_036273715.1 of Gemmatimonadaceae bacterium. Lineage (NCBI taxonomy): Bacteria > Pseudomonadati > Gemmatimonadota > Gemmatimonadia > Gemmatimonadales > Gemmatimonadaceae > Gemmatimonadaceae bacterium. The sequence continues at coordinate 144,796 of DASUHB010000037.1, read as the reverse complement.
GGCGCTGTGGTTCGGCATCAATGCGCAGCGAACCACGCAGCGCCTGCGCGTGTCCGAGCGCAGCGCGCAGTCGGAAGCGGCGCGCGCGATCCATGCCGATTCGATGACGGCGCGGGCGAACACGCAGCAGCAACTGGCGCTCGATCAGGCGGCACAGGAGCGGGGCCGGTCCGCGAGTCTGCTCGACGACTTCTGTTCGTATACGCTCGCCGTGGTGAACAAGTTCGGCGACACGACGACGAGCAGCGCCAATCAATCGCTGCAGTTGGCATACAAGAGTTTGCTGGAGTTGTCGGATGCCTCGACGGACGAGATGATCAAGCGGAGTCCCGACGAGCTGTGCCCGCTGCAGATCGATGCGCGCGTGAACAGTGTGTCCGCAGATCTGCTCTATGCGCTGGACAGCGTGACGTCATCGATCGCGCACGGCCGCCATGGTCTCGCCGCGGTGCAGCGCCTGGCGTCGCGCAACGACTCCGTGTCGATGTGGGTGGCCAGGCAGAGCTATTCGGAGCTCGCGCACGCTTTCTATTTCGACGGGGACTCCGTCGATGCGGTGGAGGCCGCGCGGCTCGGCATCCCATACGCGCGCAGCGCCGATCCGAAGACCGATTCCATGGCCTCCGATCGATTGGCGCGCATGTATCTGTATGGCGCGCTGGCGTTGTATCAGCAGCACCGGTACGACCCCGCGCGTCAATGGATTACGAGCGCGTTGGCCGTGACGGATTCCGGTCTGCGCCGGCGCGATCAATCCGCGAATTCGCTGGCATATACGGCGTCGCAACTCTGGTACAACATGGCGTTGCTCGACACGGCGCGCCACGACGCCTCGGCCAGCCTAACGGACATGGGGCGTGCGGTGGCCGTGTCGCGGCGCCGATTCACGACGGACCACTACAACGGCAGCCGGAGTTGGCTCGCCCGAATGCATGGGTGGACCGCGATGTTCGCGCTCGGTACCCGCCAGTATGACGCCACCCTGGCCAGCGCGGACAGTTCGATTGCCAACTGGGATGCGTTGGTGAAAATCGGCCTCACCACATCCGACACGCAATGGGTGTCGCAGGGGCGGTTGGCCATCGGCCTCGCGCTCATCCAGCAGGCGCGTGCGCAGTTAGGCATGAAGCATCGTCGGGAGGCGGTGGCGTCGGCGCGCGCCGCACGCGACACGCTCGACACACTGGCGCGGGGGCAGGGCACCGCGACCGACTACTACAATCTCGCGGCCATCGAGGACTCGCTCGGCCAGATCGCACATGATGGCGGCGAGCTCGCGGTGGCGGACTCCGCCGTCGACCGCGCGTTCCGGATCGACTCGGCGCTCACCTTTCGATCCACGGTGAACTGGCACGAGCTCAGGGCCTATCACGCGGCGATCGGGATCATGGCCGCGCAGGCTGGGCAGTGGGTGGCCGGCGATACCGTAGGCAAGGATTCCGCGTCAAAAGCCGCGCGCCTTATGCGCATCGGGAACGCGGTGCTGCGCTACCGGCAGCACGACCTGCTGATCTCGCGATACTTCTACAACCAGATGATGCCGAGGGCGAGGACGCGCGCCGATTCGGATCGCGTGAACGCCACGGAGGGCGATGCGTTAGCCGTCGATCTCGGGAACATCTCGTGGCAGGATTTGTTGTTAGGCGATGGCCGCAATGCCTTGCGATTCGCGCGCGAGGGCCTCGGGCACTCGGCCAAGCAGTCGTTCATTCTGGTGAACGAGTTCAACGCGATGGTGCTGAGCGGCCTCTCCGACGACGCGCGCGCGTTCTATGCCAGGCATCAACACAGCAACGTGGAGACGAACCCGTCAACGCCGTTTCCATGTGCGATCGAGCGGGACATGGTTCAACTGTCGGCGTGGGGCGCCGCGACGGCGGCGCAGCATGCCTTCGTGACGCAGTTGTCGGCGGCCGATCGTGCGCATTGCGCGCAGTGACGGCGCGTGCGTCCTCAGGCGGTGGGCGTGCGCGGTTCCTGCCGCAGCCGGTGCCACGCCAGGCCTAACATGGCGAGGCCGAACAGGATCATGACGATCCCCCACACGAGGTTGATGTTCACGAACAGGGATCGCTCGTAGAGGCGTGCGTCGCCGCGGGTGGTGAGACCATATCCAGCCACGAGGAGTCCCAGGACTGTGAAGAGGCCGCCGATGGGAAACCGGATGTCCAACCGCATCATTTCGGTCATGGTGCCTCCTTGGCGGCGCAGGCGGGGCTAGCGGTCATGCAGACGACTCAAGAGAATCTCGGGACAGTTTTGGCGCAACTTGCGCGCCGGACGCCGGACGGCCGCCTGGTTTCGGTGCTGGCGATTGGGCTGGTGACCGCCGTGGTCGCGATCGTGATCGAGCCGCCGGCGTGGTTTCAACTGTTGGCGGCCGGGGTTTGTCTGTTGGCGTTCGGGGCGTGGGGAATATCGGATCGCGTGCTGCTGGAGGATGCGGGCGCCGGGACATCCAAGCATCGGTTGGTGCGAGCGACGCGCATCGCGGCGGTGGTGCTCGGCGTGTGCGGCGGCGTCGCGCTCCTGCTCGGCGTGTTCGCGTTGATGGTCGGCAACTGGATAAGTTAGGCCCTGGCCTGCGCCGGCCCTGATCGAGGGAGATGAACCGCATGTTCGGTGACGTTGCGCGCGCACTTGGTCGCGTATCGAGGGCGGCGCTGATCGCCGGATTTGCGATTTCGGGCGGTGCTGCGTTAGGTCTGTTGTCGTTCGCCGCGAACACGCATCATGACGTGCTCGTTCGGGTGGGCGGCGTGATCGCGGTGGTCCTGAGCGTCATCCTGTTGATCGTGGTCACATGGTACCGGCGGGAGAGCGTCGTGAGCGCGGCGATTGTTCTGGCGTTGGCCTGGACATTCGCGCGGCTGGTCGCGCTCACTTCCGCGACGTTGCTGCTCTGGAGATCGTTAGGCGCCGTCGGTTACCTCATGTATGGCGTGTTGCTCGGCCTTCCGCTGGCGATGCTCGAGGCGCTGGTCGTCGGCGGTGTGCTTGTGGCGGTGCTGCGGCGCGTCAGGCCGCGGGTTGCGCCGCTGGCGATCAGCCAGAAGGAACCGGGCGCGTGACGCCGTAGTCGACCTCGGCCTCGCGAAGCGCGCCATGCGTCACAACGTCCACGCTTGTTTTGGATTCACCGCCGGGAGTCCGGTCCGGAAATCCGCACAGTGCGGAGTTGGTTGGTCACGGCGAGTGTGTAGACGATGATGCGGCATAGGCACGCGTTGAATCGCGGCGGCCTCGGCGTCCGCAGCCCCGTCGATAACCCTGGGATTCCTCTGAACGCTCGGCGGTTTTGTCGTGCCTGTGTTCGTTCTCCTGCGTGTCCTCGCAGCCTAATTCCGGATGCGCGATCGGCTCGAACGCCGATAACTGCTGGTCAGTCAAGGCAATCGCGATTTTGTCGGCGCGCGACTCTGCGTTTAGGCAGCGAGGCCTCGCAGCTTTAGGCAAGAGATGGCAGCATAACGTAGTCGCGTAAGGCAATCGACAATGTTGACACGCAGCATAGATGTATAGTTAGATAGCTCTTCAACCTTTGAGTATATGAGACATCTTGCTGTCGCCGCACTCCCGTGTGTTGTGGTGGCACCGCCAATGCTCGGACAGTCGGCTGCGGACCAGATTCGAGCGCTCCGCGCGCAATCGAATGCATCTATTGTACGCCATGACGTCAAAGGGGTCGTTGGCCTCTTGGACGTTGAGTACCAGATCACGACCGGAAGCGGCACGCTCTCGCAGGGCAGGTCTGCCGAATCAGAGGCATGGGCAAAGGAGTTCGCTCGTGCTGCGAATCTCGTCTACGTCCGCACTCCAACGTCAATCGAGGTAAGTTCTTCCGGTGGTCGGGCGGCGGAGACTGGCACGTGGACGGGGTCTTGGTCGACACCCGCCGGGCTTCGGAAAGTTGGCGGTCGCTACGCTGCCTACTGACGATTGGTCGACGGGAATTGGCGAATTCGCTCCGAATTGTTCGTCACGCTCTCTTGTGCAGGTCCTGGGTGCTCATAATGGGGAATGGTATGCCGCCACTATTAAACGCATTTAGGTTTCCCGACCGCGCTATCTAACACTCGTTGAAGCTGACGTGCGATCTAATGAGGCTCGCTACGCTCGCGTTTTATTTGATTCGCACGCAGCTTAACGGAAGGCGTCATGCTGCACCGGCCATCGCGAGCAGCACCCATCTAGTTACGATGCTCACTCGAAAAGCCACGCCATTCGGTACTTTCCGACTCGCCGCGACGATCTGGCTGCTCGCCGGCGCCGCCCAGTTATTGCCGGCGCAGCTAGCGAGTGGGCCGATTCCCGAACGCGGACAGCCGGTCACGTTGCCGCACGCGTTGCAATACGACTTCACGTCGCGGATTACGGGGCGACCGTACAGGCTGACGATTACCCCTCCGGTTCGCCCTGACTCCTCGCTCCGGTATCCTGTCCTATACGTCCTGGACGGCACGGCGTGGCTCGCGACCTCGTCTGAAGTTGCTAGGGTATTCGGCGCGACTGGCCAGACAGGAACGGGATATGTCGTTGCGATTGGCTATCAGACCACGGACGTCATGATAGCGAGCGAGTTGCGATCGCTCGATCTGACTCCCTTTCGCGCGCCCGATCCCCAGGACGCGAAAGTAACTGGTGGCGGCGACGCCTTCTTGCGCGCGATATACGAGGAAGTGCAACCGTACATTTTGAGCCATTTCCGGGTCGATCGTGCTCGCCAAGCCATTTGGGGCCACTCCCTGGGCGGCATGCTGGCAGTGCGCTCCCTGCTTCGCGATCCCGGAAAGTTTTCGACATATCTGCTTGCGAGTCCCACTCTCAACAAGAATGTCTTGGTGGACGAGGCTGCGTTTTTCGAACGCATGAAGCGGGAGCCCATGGCGCTGCGAGTACTGATCACGGTGGGTGGTGAAGAACCGCCGTCAAAGTACCCGCTCATGTACGACGAGCCGTCGACGTTCGCGGCTCGCCTTCAGGCAGGAGCGCCGCCGTTGCAGGTCAAGTATGTCGTCTTCCCGGGCGAAGGACACTTACCGGCTGGCGCAATGTCGCTGATTCAGGGCATCGAATTCGCGTGGCCACGACGGCCTTAGCGCGGTTGCCAACGATTCAGGCAGACACTTTCAGGATTGTGGAGAGCGCTTCTCCGCAACTTGTTTCCCGGTCTGAAATCCGCGACCTGGCGTTTAGGATCGGTAGCGCGCATAACGAACGCTGCAACTGACAGCCGATCTTCTGAATTACGCTGGCTGCGCCAGCGCTTTTATTGACTCGGCTGCACGTGCTGTGCTTCTTCCACGAAGTCATCTCGCGCTGGGAGGCCAACGGATCGTTGCGCCTGGTCACGCATCTCACGAGTACGATTGGGCGACACGCGGTCTACGAGTGGCACAACGGCGATGAGCCAATCACGCTTGTCCATCCCGGTCTCGGAGCGCCGCTCGCGGCAATGCTGCTCGAGGAGCTCATCGCGCTCGGCTGTCGTGCCTTTGTCGTGTGCGGCGGGGCGGGCGTGCTCGACAAGGACGTAGCGGCCGGGCATCTGATCGTTCCATCAACCGCGGTACGCGGCGAAGGCACGTCGTATCATTACGTGCCGCCCGCGCGCGAGATCATGATCAACGCGAGCGCGGTGACGACGATTACCGCAACGTTGGCGGCGAGGGATGTGCCCTTCCGGCTGGCGAAGACGTGGACCACGGATGCGGTCTATCGAGAAACTGCTCAGCGGGTGAGTGCACGAAAGGCGGAAGGGTGTCTGGCAGTGGAAATGGAAGTGGCCGCACTTGCGGCCGTCGCTCAATTTCGCAGTGTTCCGCTCGGGGCCATTCTCTATGGAGGCGACGATGTCAGCGGTCTCACCTGGGACCGGCGCGAACACCTCGATCGCGGTGCCGCTCGCGAGGCGTTGGCGCGCCTCGCTGCCTCTGCGTGCATCGCGCTTCTCAACGACACCCGGTGAGCGAACGTCGGTTTCTCGCCGCCTACCGACTAACGAACGCGAACCTCCACGGGAGGTATTGAATACGGTCACTACGCGAGCGTTCTCATATGATGTCGGTGCAGGTTAGCCAGGGCGTTAGGCGGCCATCACGCATCACGTGACGGACATGAACCGCAATCAGACACTGCTGCGGCATTTTCTCGCGACAGTTGCGTATCGAACGGCGAAGGCGTTGCGCGGCGCGCCCGCCGGTTACGAGGCGTTCCAGCCTGGACACCGCGCGCGCACGCCACGCCAGGTCTGCGGCACATGAGCGGCGTCCTCAAGTGCGCGATCGGCCTCCTGAGTCAGCCACGCGACGTACTAACGGATCGCGCGACATACTCGGCCGAGGTCGAGCGCTTCTTTGCCACGCTTCGCGAGCTTGCCGATTCGATTCGGCGAACGGCGAACCCTTCTGATACGACGACCGAGCAGCTGCTTCAGGGCCCACTCGCGGATGCAATGGCGCACGCGGGACAGCTTGCGCTTCTGCGCCGACGGAGCGGCAGTCCCCATTCCACCGGAGAATTCGTTGTCGCAGCGATCGATCCGGATCGCCTTGGTGTAGAGCAGCTGGAGGCTCGCAGCCCCGATGCCAAGTAGCCCGAAGCGCCCGACAGTTGGTCGCAGCTGCCGCCTAACGAGCGCTGAAGCTGACGGGTGAGCTTCGGAATCGGAGGAACACCATGACTGATCCCACCCTGGATCAAATCGCTTCGGCGCTTCTGGTTTGTTCTTTCAGGCGGTAAGGATGTCGGCGTCACTGCACCATCTGAGTTCGAGGCTCGCGGGTTGGCCGAACCGTTGCGGATGCGGTTCTGGACGGACTTGGCGATCGCTCGCGTCATTTTGGATGTCGATGTAGAGTCAATCGATGATGCTCACGCGCAGTTGAGCATTATTGTCTCCCGCCGCGGAACGCTTCCCGTTAGCCAGAGGAGGGTCATGAGCTGGGACATTTTCGTTCGCGACATACCGCCGACCGCTCAAAGCGTCGATGATATTCCGGATGACTTCGTACCGCGCCCATTGGGTTCACGCGCGGAGATAATCCATCTGATAAGCGAAGTTGTGCCTGGCGTAGATTTCTCGGATCCGTCGTGGGGCACGTTCGAGGGACCGGACTTCTCCGTCGAATTCAACATCGGCGCCGCCGGCGTGGTCGACTGCTTGGCACTCCACGTGCGCGGCGGCGACGCGGCTGCCGGGTTGGTTGCTGACCTTCTTCTTCGATGCGGATGGCGCGCCTTCGATCCGTCGTCAGAATCGGGAATATTCGATCCAGGCACCGCGGTGCAAAGCCTTCAACGATGGAGGGCTTACCGAGATCACGTGGTACGCTCCGACAACGCTGGCTAACGAGCGTTGACGCGTCGGACGGTTCCGGTAACTCCCTGCGCTCGGCTCTTCTCTATTCCCTTGCAGCTGAACGCAGGCGTTAGGCGGCACTGGCGTCATCAGATGATCGAGGCGCATACGACCGGCATCATCCTCGACCGCGGTCACCCGCAACTTTACGTCGTGTTGACCTTGGACGCGACGGAGAAGGACGCCGACTCGACTGCCGACGCCGACGCCTGGCGCCAATGCTGGGGCCGGCACGCACCGCTTCCGAGTCGGCACGAACGGCGTTCGAATGGTGGTCACTGAGTCGTTTCGGCGCGAGTTCCACCAGGCCGGCTGGCTGAGGAGGCGTCATGCGATCGAACACGTATCGCCTCGCGTGTGTGTGTTTTGTTAGCCTCGCTGCGTGCAGCAGCATGCTCGGTCCTCCAGCCACGTTAGCACTGGCGACGCCGCCCGACTTTAGCGCGACAGTCGTACGAGTCGAAGTCGAGAGCGGTATTGGACCCGAAGGCGCATTCTCGCAACACGATGTGTGGCTGGTGATTCCTCCAGGCACGGTCGCGAACGCCGGACTCATCCTCGGGAAGTCGACGCCTGTGTTTACTCAGATACGCGGCGGGATCTTCTCGAGCAGTGTGAGCGCGATCCAAGCCGGCGATCGAGTTGAAGTGTGGCATGACTTTCGGGTAGGCTACGGAGCCGCAGAGGGACCGCCCGGAGCGCCGACGTACCTCAACGTCGAACAGGTCGTAATCGATCGCTGAGTCCTCGGTCGACTAGCGTTAGAACGCAGTCGTTGTGGCTAACGCGACGCTAGGCAAAGATCAGATTTAGCACCAGCGTCAGCGCCAGGACGATCACCGCCAGCACCCACGGCCGCGCATACCACGCCAACCCTTCGTCCCGCGGTCTGGCCGTGAGCGAATAGACGAGCCCGCGCAACTCGTCCGCCTCTCGCGGCTTGGTCGCAAGACTCACGATGATCGTCACGACGAAGCACGTGACCCACGCAACAATCGCCGTCCAGAACGTCTGCGCCAGCTCGCTCGGATAGTGGTGCACCACGCCCAGATACCCGCCCTTGAGCCCCGCGGCCATGCCTAACGGCAGCGTGAGGCCGTGGTGCACCGCGGCCGCCACCGTCCCGGTGATCAGCCCGATGAATGCGCCGTGTCCCGTGGTCCGCTTCCAGAACATGCCGAGCGCAAAGGTCGCGAACAGCGGGGCATTCACGAACGCAAACACCAGCTGCAGCAGATCCATGATGTTGTTGAACGTGTTCGCCACGTAGGCGGCGAGCACGGCGAGCACGATGCCGCCCACCGTGGCGACGCGACCCATCCACAGGTAGTGCGCATCCGACGCGCCCGGGTTGATGTGGCTCTGGTAGATGTCGTACGTCCACACGGTGTTGAACGCGGTCGTATTGCCGGCCATGCCGGACATGAACGACGCCAGGAGCGCGGTTAGCCCTAAGCCCAACATGCCGGGCGGAAACAGGCGCACGAGCATCATCGGCGTGGCGAGGTCGTAGTCCAGAATCACGCGTCCCGACGCGTCGACCAACGGAGCGCCGTTGGCGCCGACCTTGGCAGGAATGAGACCCTGGCTCACGTGGCCGGCGACATGCGGCGCGGCAAGCACTAACGCAATCATCCCGGGCAGAATCACCAGGAACGGGAACAACATCTTCGGGATCGCGGCGATGAGCGGGGTGCGACGGGCGGCGGTCATCGAGTCGGCGGCCATCGCGCGCTGCACGACAAGAAAGTCGGTGCACCAATACCCGAACGACAACACGAAGCCGAGTCCCATCACCAACCCGAACCACTCGATGCCGATGGGGTTCTGGGATGCACTGCCCATCGTCCGCCAACTGTGCGTATACGCGTCGGCTGGAAGGCCCCGCGTGACGGAGTACGCTGCAAGACGCTCCGTGAGGCCGTGCCAGCCGCCAACGGCATGGAGACCCAGCGCGACCAAGGGCAGAAAGCCGAAGACAATCAAAAAGAACTGCAGCACCTCGTTGTAAATCGCGCTCGTGAGGCCGCCCAACAGCACGTAGGCGAGCACGATGATCGCGGACACGAGGATGCTGACGTTGAAGCTCCAGCCTAACAACAGATTGAGCAGCCGGCCCATGGCGTACATCGAGATGCCGGACGAGAACACGGTCATCACCGCGAACGTGACGGCGTTGAGCGTCCGCGTCTTCTCGTCGAAGCGGAGCCGCAGGTATTCGGGCACCGACCGCGCGCGCGACCCGTAGTAGAACGGCATCATGAAGAGCCCGACGAACACCATGGCCGGGATCGCGCCTACCCAATAGAAGTGGCTCGTTGCGATCCCGTATTTCGCGCCGGATGCGCCCATGCCGATCACTTCCTGCGCGCCCAGGTTCGCCGAGATGAAGGCGAGGCCCGTGATCCAGGGCGCGAGCGACCGTCCGGAGAGGAAAAAGTCGGTGCTGGTTCTCGTTAGGCGACGGAGGCCGAAGCCCACGCCCAACACGGCGGCAAAGTACGCCGCCATGATCACGTAGTCGATGCCGGCAAGGCGGGTGACGGGTTGCACGTGAGGTCAGCGGGGCAGGGTGGACAATGCAAACTGCACGGCCAGATCGGTGGCGCTCCACAACTGCACGTCGGATGCGGTCCCGTATCTTGTCGGGAGCAACCGGCCGTTCGCGATACGATAACTCCACAGCTCGTTGTGCTCGAGGTGCGATGCGGCCACGGCGGCGCGCGTGCTGTCGAGCGCCGCACGCAGCGATCGGACGTACGGAGCCAACGATGGTTGGGCAAGCCTGCCGCCGGAATCGTACGCGGCGGCGATCTGTTTGGTGAGGCCTAACAGCAACAGGCTGACCTCCCGCCCCCACACCACGCGCGGCGAGTGATAGGCATCCGTGCGAAATGCATCCCACACCGCTGGCGACGCATACGTATCGTTGGACACGACAGGTCCCAATCCGGCGATGAAGAGTCCGACGGGATACGGCCGCACGAACGGCGCCACCTCCTCCAGCACGTCCGCAGCGTGCATGCTGCCGGCGATGACCCGCGCGGTGAAATCGCCAAGGAAGAGATCGGTGGCCGGATCGGTGTTCACGATCGGAATCGGCGTGCCGGCCGAATCGAGCGACAGCGCAAGAAATACAAGCGAATCCCGACCGGCGTCTGTCCGTGCAAGAACCGTGTTCCAGTAGGCGCGCTCTTCGGCCGGAAGCCAGGCGAGCTTTGCGTGGACCCGGTCGCGTACGTGCGATGCATCGAAGCGCACTAGGAAGTGCGTCCGGGCGCGGCGCCATGCATCGATCGCGCGCGCGAGCGCCGTGGTATCGTGCAGCCAATCGTTGAGCGGCGTCCTCGGGGACCGCGGCACAACGGTGTCGAGCGCGGCGGCGTCAATGCCTAACGAATGGAGCTCGCCCAGGATGACGCGGATCGACGCCAACGCCTGCGGCGCCCAGATGGCGTTGATGTCCATGGCGAAGCGGCCGTTGCCGTACCCGGCGTTGCTATCCCGCCAACTGGCCGAGCGCCAGTGCGTGGAGTCGAGCTTGACGAAACTGACGAGGCTGTCGGCGGCGGTGTCGCGCACGTACGCCTGGGTCTCGTCTGACACCAGGGCCAGCTCGCGCATCATGAGCGCCAACCGTGTGACGCCGTTCTCGGTGCCGAACAGGAACGTGCGCTTGTCGGCAGCTGTCACTGTCGTATCCGAGAGGTAGCGCGCTTCGAGCACAGGCAGCTGGAACTCATCATCCATCATGTGGTAGTTCTCGCGCACGCGGCGAATATTCGAAAGCACGTCGCGCGCCGCGGCCAGCACGCTGTCGTTGGGCGCTAACTCGTACACCGTCATCAGCGAGTCGTAGATCTCGGCGTGCTCGCGGATCGCTTGCTCGCCCAACGCTTCCTCGTGCGACACGTCACCACGTGGTCCGAGCTTGCGGAGCACGCTGGCAATGACTCGGCCTGACATCGCGGGCTGCCAGATGGGGCGCATCATGAGCGCGGCCATCATGCCGTCGCGACCAAAATACGTGGCAAAGTTGGGCAGGCCGGCCATGAGCTTCTCGTCCGAGCTCAAGAGCTCCACGCTGCGCACCTCGCGCTCGAGGCGGCGATACCTGAGGCCGGCGGCAGAGGACATCGAGCCGTGTGCGGCGAACTGCGCTCGAGCGAGAAACGCCAGAAACGCCGGGGTGAAGATATCGTCGCGGGCGAGCGGCGTCAGCGGTGTTGCATTCGTGGTGACACGGACGGCAATGCGGAGCGGCGCGCCGATGCGATCTTCGATCGACACGAGGTGGCCGGAGACGGAGGCTCGCGACGTCCGTGTGTCGCCTTGGAGCTCGAGCCGCAGCCAGGTTTTGCCATCGAGCGCGGGTTTCTCTATGGCGACGATCCACCTGCCGTTCACTTCGTGCAGTACCGGCGGCGGATCGAGGCGACCAGCGAGCTCGCCGACCGACGACGCATCGAGCAGGCCGAGCTGCCGTCGCTGCTCATCGCCGCCTAACTTGGCCACGTGCGCGACGAGGGCCGACTCCGGCGCGATGACGTATGGCGGCGCGTCGAACGGCCTGAGCTGCGCATGCGCATACTGGAAGTCCCGCTCTACGCGCATCGTGCCGAGCAGAAAGAACCCGAGCGTTGCTCGGCGCGTGCGCGCCTCGAGCCACCAGGTGAGCGTGCGTGTGCCCGCGGAATCCGAGACCTGGGCGCCGCTGCCGGACCAGTCGATGGTTGCCGGACGACTGCCCGAGCGAATTGTGAATCCGACGCTTTCGTCGATCGCGTCGGCGAGGAGCTCCACCACGCGTCCGCTGCGCCTGTCCAGATAGATCTGGACGGTGTTGTTCGCGGCGTCGCGATAGAGACGGGTCTCGTAGCCCTGGTAGGCGGCGGTGTCGTCCAACCCCGGCTCTGGAAACGCGAGCACCGGCGTCACACGTCTGGACACAGCGTGAGGCGTGGACACCTGTGCGGGGGATGCGCCGTGCAGCAATGCGACGACGAGCGCGAGCATCATTGCCGCGTTTCCTTGTGCGGCACCATCCGGCGTCCGGACGCGTCGACGATGATGTCGTAGTGCTTGCCGCGCACCTGGATGTTCCGCAGCACGAGTCGCTTGATGTGCGATGGGAGCACGGGCGGAAACGCCGGCACCAGTCCGTTGGCCTCGAGACGAAGCCCCGTATATCCGAAGATCACCTGCTGCAGGAATCCTCCGGCGCCGGTGAGAAAATCGAAGGCGTTGTTGCTGGGCGTCTCGGACAACAGGAGAAACGGTCCGTGCACGTGCGACCGATAACTGTACGGCAGCAGCGAATCGACCAAGGCGCGATCGCCGAGCTCGGCGGCATCCACCGAGAGCAGTGTGACGCCCATCATCGCACCGGCTGCTTCGTCGCCAATGCGGTGCACCGCCTGCTCGAGGTGCGTTCGCTTGGCGCGATTGCTCATCGGCACGCCTAACGGATAACTCAGGAGCGGCGTGATGACGCCCAACGTCGAATCGGGCGCGCCTTCGTACGTGCGATAGACATGGCTCACCGAATCCATCGGCATGTGCAGCCTCGCCGCGACGGCGGCCCACCGCGGGTCGGCGCTCACGCCCAACCGGCGGCTCGCGAGCGTCGCGATCTCGAGATTGCGCCGCGCGACTGCATTGGTGTACGCGTCATCGTCCACTCCCACGAGTCCCTCGGCCACCGACACGACGTCCTTGATGTCGTACCGGTCGCGCACCGAGTCAAACGTCGACCGGCTCACCCAGAAGGTGGCTGTTTCGCGGATCACCGGGAAGCCTCGCTGCGCGAGCCACACCGAGTCGCCGGTGGCGAGGTAGTATTGCCACTGCGCCAGCGCGACATCGCCGGTGACGTGGATCTCGGAGTGCGCGTTCTGCGATGCGAAATGCGGGGTGGTCTCGCGGCCCAACTCATCGGATTCCCACGGATACATCGCGCCGCGAAAGCCGTACGAGCGCGCATTTGCCTCAGCGGCGCCCAACGCGCGGGCACGGAAGTCGACTAACGAACGCGCGATGTCCGGGTGCGTGAGCACGAGAGCGGGAAACATCCATGTGTCCGAGTCCCAGAAGACGTGGCCATAGTAGCCGGCGGTCGAGAGGCCCATGGGTGGAATCGCGAGACGGGTGCCCGAATCCGCGCTGCACAACAGGTAGAACATCATGGACCGCACGATGCGCTGCAGCGCGGTATCACCCTGGATCTCGATGTCGCTCTCCCACAGTCGTCGCCACGCCGCGGCGCTGCGTGCCGCGATCGTCTCGATGCCGGCGACGCGCGCCGATCCAGCTTCCCGGATCGCGGCTGCAAGAGATGACCGATCGTCGAATGACGGCACGATGCTCGCGATTTCGGTGATCGTGTATGACCGGCCCGCGGCCGCATCGATGACAATGTCGACACGCGCGCCGTCAGCCGAGGTATCGGCGTGCGCCACCGCGCCCGGCGGCCACGCGACCTCGGCCGCCTCGGCCAGGGTTTCATTGCGGCCGGCGGGAGAGGCGAGCATCGTTAGGCGCGCGCCGAACGGCGACAAGCGTGCCGTACGCGCGCGGACGACCGAATGTCCGGGATACCAGAGCTCGGCCGCGCCCCAACCGGGTTGCGTGCGCGTGAGCGTGTCGAGCGGCAGCCGGTTGGGCGGCGGCCACGAGGCGAGCGCGACACGCACGCGGATGGGACCCGCCAGGTGCGGCACGAGCGAGAGCTGCACGACGGCGAGGTGCGGATCGGCGCGCGAAATGAACGTCTCGACGCGTACGGACGTGCGGCGCGATCCGTCGACCCAATCGAAGGCGGTGCGCGCGACGCCGGTGCGCATGTCGATGGTTTGCCGGTACGAGCGGATGGCGCCGGTCGAGAGCGCGGTGCTGTCCAGCCAGTGAGCGCCGTCGAACACCGTGACTGCGTTCCACGCCGGAGCCGCGGCGATGCGGGGCACGTCGAGCGGGCCGTGCTCATACAGTCCCGCGACCAGCGACGTGGACGCGCCAATGCCTAACGGGGGCACCGTGACGCCGACGTGCCCGTTGCCCAAGAACGGCGACGGCGTGCGGGCCGGGTCCGACGTAGCCAGCACGAACGCCGAGTCGGCGGCGGGCGTCTGTGCCGCCGCGCGGGCGGCGGCCGCCAGCGCCGCGCTGGCCAGCGCGGCGCCGGCCGCCACCGCCCGCGCGGTACGGCCCGGCGACGGGCCGGTGCCGGCCCGCCGCCTAACCAACCACCCTGCCATGCCCTACTGCTTCGACGTCGACTGCGATGGCGATGTCGTCGATCCGGTGGACGCCGGCGACGTCGGTTCGCCGTTCGCGCCAAAATCGTACCGCAACGACACCGTCAGCCGCCGCGGGAGAATCGGACGCGCCAGGAAGATCGGGTTCGTGCCCGACGTCAAGAGACGCGGGTTGCCTTCCTCGAGCCCTTCCCCCTGGAAGGCGTTCAACAGCCGTACGTCCAGCGTCACGCCGTTCTGCGGGAAGAGATACGACGCGCCAAAATTGAAGTAGCTGTAGGCCGGCAGCTGGATGCCCGTCGTGATGTCCACGAACCGCGAGCCGACCCAGTGCCAGTCGGCGAGCGCGCGGAACTTGCCGATCGTGTAGGTGCCCGAGATGTTGCCTAACGAGGCCGGCACGCCGTTGAGCCGCGCTCCGACCTGTGCGCCGGCGCCCGAGCCGAGCTCGGCGCGCAGGAACGTGCCGTTGCCCAACAACTGGAGTCCGGGCAGCGGATTGGCTACCAGCTCGGCCTCCGCACCGTACGCCTTGTTCTGCGGCTGCGGCTGGATCACCCACGTCGACCGTCCCGTCACCGAGTCGATGACCAATCCCTGATTGACGACGTTCTTGAGAACCGTATAGAAGCCGTCGAGCGTATACCCGAACATGTCGGTGACGCCCTTCACGCCGGCCTCGTATGACTGCACTTCGCGCGACTCGAACAGATTCACTTGCTGCTGCGCCTGCGCCTGCAGGAACTCGTCCAACGCCGGCATCTTGTAGCCCCGCGACCCGGAGGCGTAGAGCGACAGATTGTCCTTGAGCGCGTAGTTCACGCCTAGCGAAGCGGCCCAATCCGTGATGCCCTTCTGGAAGTGGCGGAACGACCCGTTGCCGAATGTCTCGTTGTTCCAGGGCGTGGCCGCGTTGCTGTCGAGATCGAAGGTCGAGGTGTTCTCGGACGCCTGGACGTAGTCATCGTACTCCACGCGACCGCCGGCGTCGATGTGCAGCTTGTCCGTGGGCTGCAGGCTCAAGCCGACCACGCCCGACACGATGCTCGTCTGGCCGGTGCCGTTGGTGTAGCCCGACATGAAGTTCATGAAGCCGTTTTTCGTGATGGGCGTCGGGGCCCCGCCCGGCGTCGTGACCACGGCATCGAGGAACCGCGGATTGTCGCGAACGTCGGTCAGCACCTGACTGAAGAACCAGTGGTTGTCCTGGCTGTAGTTGGCGAAGTACGCGCCTAACGACAGCGTGTTCTTGCCAAACTCCTTGCGCGCCTGCACCTGATCCTGGAACGCGGCGATCGGTTTGGACACGTGGATGTCCTGCCCCGGCGCCACCAGATCGTTGGGCGTGTTGAAGGGCAGCGGGTTGCCCGCGTCGTCGAAATGGTTGGTGTAGTTGAGCTGGATGGTCGATCCCGCCGGGAGCCCGAGCCCGCCCTGGCCCGCCGGCATGGTCAGGAAGTTCTGCACCGTCATCGCGTTCGACGGCACGAGCGCGTTCCATTCTTCGTGGTCGCGCATGATCTGCGCGCTGTTGCGAATGTGCCAGTCGTTGGCCAGGTCGAACGCCGCATCGGCCGTGAACCACGAGGCATCCGTCGCGATGCCGTTGCCTAACGGAAACTCCTGCTTGCCCGTGGGCGTGGGCACCGAGAGGTCCAGTCCCTCGTTCGTGTTCATCGACCCGTACGCGCTGAACCCGGGCACAAAGCGCGGATTGCCGTTGTTCTCGAACGGGAGATCGAGAATGAACTGGTTGTTGTCGTCGATCACCTTGGCCGAGAACCGGATGTAGCCGTTGTCGAGCAGACGGGTCACGTTGGCCTTGAGCTGGCCGCCGTGGATGCCGGGGAATCCGGGATCGCGCACGCCGTGGTCGTAGCGATAAAACCCGCCGACGTTGAACCGCCACTGGTCGTTGAGCGGACCGTTGATGTCCACGTCATAGCGGGCCAAGCCTTCCGTGCCGCCGGTGGCGACCATCGTTCCCTGGAATTGGTCGCCGCCCGTCTTGTTGATGAAGTTGATGATGGCGCCCGGCGTGTTGGATCCGAACAGCGCCGATGCGCCGCCGCGCACCACTTCCATGCGCTCGATGTTCTCGTCGGGACGGAACAGATTGTCGGCGTTCATGAAGAACGTGTGCATCGTCGGAAACACCGGCATTCCGTCTTCCATGAACATGACGAGCTCGACGCCCAGAATGCCGCGCATGCTGATGTTCTCGTTCACTTCGCCGCCCGAACTCTCGACGCGCGTGAATCCGGGCACGTAGCGCAGCATCTCCGTGGTGCTGCGGGGCGCGGCCTGCTGGATTTCTTCCGGACTCATCGACGTGACAGCGACGCTGGCCTTGAGGTTCTGCGTCGGAACCGATGTGCCGGTGACGACCACGCTCTGCAACTGCAGCGGATCTGCGTGCAGCGTGAAGTTCTGCTCGGTGCGTTGACCATCGGTGACCGTGATGCTGGCCGAGTCGGGCCGATAGCCGATGAGCCGAATGCGCAGCACGTGCGAGCCGGACGGGACGCTGCCGAGGAGGTACGTGCCGTCGCCGCGCGTGAGCGTGCCGATCGTCGTGCGATCGACGAAGACTTGAGCGCTGACGACAGGCGCACCGTGTTCATCGACGACCTTGCCGGCAACGCTGCCATTTCCTGCCGCCTGGGCGCCGGCGGCAGTCGACATGACGCAGACGGCCAGCGCGAGCAGCACCGCCGTCATCGCGTGATGATTCCGGACACTCGGCGTACCCCAACGCGAGTTCGGGATCATAGCAATATCCTCCGTGGTTCGAAGCGAGTTGGACGTTCACACCCCAGGAGCGCGACTCGGCTGCGTTAGGCATACCGGCGCCGTGCATGGTGGATCGTGTGTGCGGAGATGGACCGATGGGATGGACGGGGGCGGGCGGGCGACGCGCCTCGGAGGCGAGACGCGTGCGCACCGGCGCGGCGTTGTGAGTAATGGGGCGATCCGAATCACGACGGCCTGCGCGAGAAGATTCCGGCCAGCCCTGCATAGTCGATGCCGAATGCGCCGATGCGCGCCAAACAACTCACACCACCGCGCCATCCGGTGGCGGTGGACGGGGCGAATCGCGTACATTCTGTGGCGTGTCGCGCGTGGATTGCGCGACCGGACTCTCGCATGACGGCGCTAGGACATGACTCGAACATCGGTCACGGTACGGCGCGCGGTGCACAGCGATGCGCCGGCCCTGGCGCGACTGCGCTATGCCTTACGAGCCGGGCTCGCCACGCCCGACGAAGATGCCAATGCGTTCCTCGCGCGATGCGAGGACTGGATGGCCGACCGGTTGCGGCCGGGCGCCTCGTGGCGCTGCTGGGTGGCCGCGCGCGGTCCAAGGGTCGTGGGCGCGATCTGGATGCAGATCGTGGAGAAGATTCCCAATCCGTTAGGCGAAGGCGAATGGCACGGCTACATCTCGAATTTCTTCGTCGATGAGCGCTCGCGCGGCGAAGGCGTCGGCAGCGCGCTGCTCACGGCGCTCGTGTGCGCGCCGGAAACGCATGGCCTCGACGCGCTGTTCCTGTGGCCGACGGATCGCAGCCGAACGCTCTACCACCGGTTCGGCTTCGTGGGCACCGGGGGCGTGATCGAGCGGCGGCCGGCGTCCGGGCCGCCGCGCCGGTGATCGTCTAACGGACTGGCCGGGTGGGCCCGGCACGACCCGTCTCGGAACCTGACGCCGCGCGCCGTCGTCAGGGCAGGTAGCGGTACCGCCGGAGCGTTGCGCCGATGCGCCGCTCCACCTCGTCCACCAGCCGCGGATCCTGGTCGCGATACTGGGCAATTTTGAGCGTGTCGATGCCAGTGGCCGCGTACTCGCGGCACGCATCAGTCATCGGTGCGCCCAAAAACGCGCTCAACCGCTCGGCACTCTCGCGCGGCGCCGTGCACAGGTCCTCGAATCGGAGGTCCAGCACATCCGACGCCGGCAGCTGTTCGCGAAACGCATCGAAGCGGTCCACCTGGTACTGCCATGACGCGGCCGCACGCAGATGCTCGGGCAGCCCGAGCGCGTTGCAGGCGCTCAGCACCGCACGCCCAACGCGGTGCCGCGGCTTGTCAGTGAGATGGGTCTTGAACGCAACGTCCCGTCCGTCCCGCACCAGGTGCAGGTATTTCGCCCGCGGAAACGCGCGTGCAACGTACGGCGCGATGAGATACGTCTCCGGAAACTTCCAGCCCCACATGCCCGCGGGACTGCCGAGTCCCGCGTAGTACGCCGACACCGCCGCCTTGAAGCGGCGCAACGCCGGCTCGCGCACACGCGCCGGCGACGTCACATCCAGGTTGCGCGCCGCCAGCCGTTTGATCTTGTTGGTGAAGCGGACGTCGTCGGGATCGCCCTCGATGTGCGGACCGCTCGTGCCCAACGTGACGCCGAGGTGTACACACATCCACGCCAGCACCCGGGTGCCGCTGTGTCCGCGACCCATGAGGACCACGGGGCTCATCGCGGCGAGCGTTGCGCTGCGTGAGGCGTTCGAGCCAAGAAGTAAGTCCAGAAGCTCCATGTCACCACCGTCGGGAACGGGTCCTGCAGCTATCAAGCGGACCCGGCATTGCGCAGAATACACTCGGATGCGGCCGTGTCGCCAGCGGACATCGGCGCCCGGGGAGGCCATCGTGATGCGAGTAGCCAATGGATGACCAACTGACCGCCGAACCGTTCGAGACGCACATTCCGGCGCGTTTGGACCGACTGCCGTGGTGTGGATTCCATTGGCTCATCCTGATCGCGCTCGGCGTGACCTGGATCCTCGATGGGCTCGAGGTGACGCTCGCCGGAGCGGTGAGCGGCGTGCTCCAGGATCCGGCGGTGATGAACTTCACCGCGACGCAGATCGGCGAAATCGGGTCGACGTACGTGATCGGCGCCGTGATCGGCTCGCTCGTGTTCGGGCACCTGACCGATCGCTACGGGCGACGGAAGCTCTTCTTCGTGACGCTGGCGGTCTATCTGTTGGGCACGTTGCTCACGGCGTTCTCGTGGAATCTGAGCAGTTTCATCGCGTTCCGGTTCTTGACCGGCGCCGGCATCGGCGGCGAATACGCCGCCATCAACTCGGCGATCGACGAATTGATCCCGGCCACGTATCGCGGCCGGGCGGACCTCATCGTCAACGGCAGCTACTGGATCGGCGCGGCGATCGGCTCCGCCTCCACGCTGCTCATTCTGGATCCGGCGATCTTGCCGCCGACGCTGGGCTGGCGTGTCGGCTTCGGCATCGGCGCTGCGTTAGGCTTGCTGATTCTGTTCCTGCGCAAGAGCATCCCGGAAAGTCCGCGGTGGCTCATGACGCACGGCTCGGGGCACGAGTCGCACCGGATCATGGACGCCATCGAAGCGAGGGTGGAACGGAGTCTGGGGCGCACGCTCGAGGTGTGCACGACCGAGCCGTTAGTCATCCACCCGCGGCGCAGCTTCGGGTTCGGACTGGTGGCGCGGGTAATGTTCAAGCAATACTGGCAGCGGTCGGTGCTCTGCCTGGCGCTGATCACGTCGCAGGCGTTCTTGTACAACGCGGTGTTCTTCACGTACGTGCTCATTCTCACGCGATTCTACGACGTGCCGGCTCCGCGCACCGGGATCTACTTGTTGCCGTTCGCGGTCGGCAACTTTCTGGGCCCGGTGCTGTTAGGCCATCTGTTCGACACGATCGGCCGGAAGCAGATGATCGCCGGCACCTACGCCATCTCGGCGGCGCTGTTGGTGCTCACGGGATGGTTGTTCGCGCAGGGCTACCTGTCGGCCACTTCGCAGACCGCGCTCTGGTCGATCATCTTCTTTTTCGCCTCGTGCGCCGCCAGCTCCGCCTACCTCACGGTGAGCGAGATTTTTCCGCTCGAGATCCGGGCGCTGGCGATCGCCTTCTTCTATTCGTTGGGCACGGCGGCGGGCGGGATCGTGGCGCCGACGCTGTTCGGGCATCTCATCGGCAGCGGGTCGCGCGTGCAACTGTTCCTCGGCTACGTGCTCGCGGCCGTGCTGATGTTCGCCGCGGCCATCGTGGAGCTGATCTACGGCGTCCGCGCGGAGCGGACCGGATTGGAGGAATTGGCGGCGCCGTTGTCGTCGCTGGTATACGAGCCGGCTACCAGCTCCCGCGCTCGCCCAGCGTCGAAATGACGCGCCGGAGGCGAACGGCGGCGTTGCGCCAGTTGCGCTCGACCGACCGTTGGGCACCGTCGGCATTCGCGGAGGCGATGCGCTCGATGATCGTGTCGTGCTCGGCAACGGACCGGCCGATCTCGTCGATCAACGAACTGGTGTAGAGGCGCACGTAGCGTTCGGCTTGCGGCTTGATCGCGTCGTGCAGCGCGCGCAGGCGCGGCCCGGCGCCCGCGTCGACGTAGTGCCGGTGGAACGACATGTCCATGTCGAAGATGCGGAGCGGATCCGGATGTCCGGGGCGCGATGCTTCGGAGAGCTTGACGTTGATGTGGCGGAGCTGCGTGACCAACGAGTCGCGCGCGTGGTCGGGCGCTTCGGCGGCGCCGCGTGCCGCGAGTCCTTCGATCGAGCCGATGATTTCGAACAACTCGCGCGCGTCTTCCTGCGTGAGCGGCGCGATGACGAGGCGTTGTTCTTTCTTCCGCCCAACGCCGGCGATGTAGCCTTCTTGTTGCAAGCGGTGCAGGGCGCTGCGCACGGGTGTGCGGCTGACGCCCAACCGTTCGGCGATGTCGCTTTCGATGATGCGGGAGCCCGGGGCGAGGCGGCCCGCGATGATGAGGTCGCGAAGTTGTTCGTAGGCGCGGGCAATGCGGTCGCCGCGGGTCGCGCGCTTGCTGACGGGTTGGTTTGGCCTGCCGGATTTCGTGGCCTCGGGCATAGGGGCAGAAGGTACAGGAACGGCGGGAATCGGCAAGCCTGGGTCGAGTTTTCCGGTGCGCTATTGTATACCTTGAGGTATACCATGTCGTCTTGCATATTGACCGCCACCGGGCCGGCCCCCGCCGTCCCGCCCCGGTTGCCGGTTCCCGCTGCCGATCGCCCATGCACAAGCCGGTGCTCGACTCCCAACCGCACGCCGCCTCGACGCCCAACGCAATCGAGGTGCGCGCCCTTCGCACACACGACGAATTCGCGCGCTGCGCCGACCTGCAGACCGAGGTCTGGGGCCCCGAATTCAGCGAACGCGTCCCGGCCGCCCTGCTCAAAGTGACGCAGCGCATCGGCGGCGTCGCCGCCGGCGCGTTTCAGGGCGACCAACTGGTCGGCTTCGTGTTCGGCATGACGGGCGTCGAGCACGGTCGATTGGCCCACTGGTCCGACATGCTCGCCGTCCGCGACGACATGCGCGACCACGGTATCGGCCGACGCCTCAAAGCGTACCAACGCGACACGCTTCGCCAACGCGGCATCACGCGGATGTACTGGACCTTCGACCCGCTCGTGTCGCGAAACGCGCACCTCAACATCAACCGGTTGGGCGCGCACGTGATCGAATACGTGCCCAACATGTACGGCACGGATACCAGCAGCACGCTGCATCGCGGGCTCGGCACCGACCGATTCATTGTCGCGTGGGAGCTGGATCGCGAGGCGCCGCTCGCGACGCGTCCGCCCAACGATGCGCTCGACGCACCCGTGCTCAATCCAGTGGGTGCCGACGGCCTGCCCAGCGTTCCCGATCTCTCGGCACATCCGCGCGATCCGGTCGTGCGCATTGCCGTTCCCGCATCGATCGACCGGGTGCAAGCGGAATCGATCTCGACCGCGACGCGCTGGCGCGCCAGCACGCGCTGCGTCATTCTGTGGGCGGTCGACGCCGGGTATGGAGTGACCGGATTCGTCCATGATGACGGCGCCGACTGCAGCTACTACATCGCTACGCTCACTGCCACCCCATCCTCCGGCCCAACCGAACTGTGACGCTGCGTTTCGATCGCATCGTGTTGCGGGAGATCCGACTCCCGCTCAAGCAGCCGTTCCGCATCTCGTCCGGCATGGTGACGGAGCGGCGCATCGCGCTGGTGGAGCTACAGCATCCCGACGGGATATCGGGCTGGGGCGAATGCGTAGCGGGCGAGCAGCCCAACTACAGCCCGGAAACCATCGACACGGCGTGGTGGGCGATTCGCACCTGGGTCGCGCCTCGGGTGCGGGGCGCGGATCTCCCGTCGCCTAACGCGGTGTCGGAGATCCTGGATCGCGATTTTCGCGGGCATCGCATGGCGAAAGCGGCGGTGGAGATGGCGTCGTGGGAGCTCGCGGCGCGGCTCGAGGGCGTGCCGCTCGCGCGCATGTTGGGCGGGACGCGCGACGAGATCGCCACCGGCATCTCGCTGGGCATCCAGAGCAGCCCGGAGGCGCTGGTCGAGCTGGCGCTCGCGGCGCGCAAGAACGGGTACAACAAGATCAAGATCAAGATCGCGCCGGGGACGGACGTCGAGTTCGTGAGCGCCGTTCGCGAGGCACTCGGGCCCACGGCGCACCTGGCCGTCGATGCCAACTCGGCGTACACGCTCGACGACAGCGCGGTGCTGCGCCGGCTGGACACCTTCAACCTGGTGATGATCGAGCAGCCGTTGGGCCGTGAGGATCTGGTGCGGCACGCCGCGCTGCAGCAGTCGCTGCGCACGCCCTTGTGCCTCGATGAGTCGATCACCGATCTCGAGCGGGCGCAGGACATGGTGACGTTAGGCAGCGGCCGTATCATCAACATCAAGCCCGGACGCGTGGGCGGCTTCGCCTCGTCGCTCGCCATCCATGATTACTGTTGGGCGCAGCACGTGCCGGTGTGGTGCGGCGGGATGCTCGAGAGCGGGATCGGCCGGGCGCACAACGTCGCACTGGCCTCGCTGCCCAACTTCACGCTGCCCGGCGACCTGTCGCCGAGCTCGCGCTACTGGGAGCGCGATGTGGTGACGCCGGAGTGGACGATGGACGAGCGGGGGATGGTGCGGGTGCCGCTCGATGCGCCGGGCATGGGTGTGACGGTGGACATGGACCGGATCGACAACCTGACGGTGCGGCGAGACGTCATCGGACGCTGATCGACGGGAGGTGGCGGGGATGCTTCCGAGCGCGATAGCTGATCTCTTTCCCGCGGACGCGCGCGACGCGCTGGTGACGCTCCGGCGCGATCTGCACGAGCATCCGGAGTTGTCGTTCGCCGAGCGGCGCACGTGCGAGCGGCTGCAGGCGGCGCTGGCGCCGCTCGACACGCGGCGCCTGGATCGCGTCGCCGAGACGGGACTGGTGGCGCGGATTCGCGGACGCGATCCGGCGGCGCCGTTGGTCGCGGTGCGCGGCGACATCGACGCGCTGCCGATCCAGGAAGCCACGGGCCTCCCCTTCGCGTCGCGCACGCCTAACGTGATGCACGCCTGCGGACACGACGTGCACGCGTCGTGGGCGGTTGGCGCGGCCTACCTGCTGGCGATGACCCCGGCGCAGGGGGATGTGCTCGTGGTGCTGCAGCCGGCGGAGGAGACCGGGCGCGGCGCCGCGGCCGTGCTCGAGTCGGGCGCGCTGGACGACGTGCGCGCCATCTTCGGCGGACACGTCGACCGGCGATTCGCCGTTGGGCAGGTGGTGGCGGAGGCGGGACCGCTCGCGGCGGCGGCGGACACGTTCCGCATCGAGCTCACGGGGCGCGGCGGCCATGGCGCACGGCCGCAAGAGGGCGCGGATCCGATCGTTGCCGCGGCCGCGCTCGTGGGCGCGCTGCAGACCATCGTGTCGCGTCGTCTGGACCCGGCGCGCGCGGCGGTAGTCACCGTCGGCACAATCCACGCGGGCTCCGCGCCTAACGTGATTCCGGACTCCGCCGTGCTCGAGGGAACCGTGCGCGCGGTGGACGCGGACACGCGCCAGACGCTGCACGAGGAGATGCGTCGGCTCGCCGGGACGCTCGCGGGCGCGTATGGCGTGAGCGCGCGGGTGGCGATCGACCTGGGGCCGCCGCCGATCGTGAATCCACCCGAAGCCGCCGCCTGGGCGCGCACCGCGACCGTGGCCGTGTTGGGCCAACAGGCACTGACGCCGCTCGGGACGCTCAACATGGGCGGCGAAGACTTCGCGTACTACATGGAGCGCATCCCCGGGTGCTTCCTGCGCATCGGGGCGCGCGAAGCGGGCGGCGAGCCGATTCCGGCGCACTCCGCGCGGTTCTATGCCGCCGAGGAGAGCCTGTTCATCGGGGCAGCGGTGCTCGCCGAGACAGCCCGGGTGGCATCCAAGGCGGTCGCGGCAGGCGCCTGACGCGGCCGCGCCTAACGCTGAACGTAGCCGGGGCCGCGCACGATCTCGCCCGGCTTGGCCCCCGTGGACTTGCCGTCCGTGACGACCTCCACGCCGTTCACGAGCACGTGCTCAATGCCCGTCGAGAGCTGGTGCGGATTCTCGTACGTGGCGTGATCGATGATCGTGTTCGGGTCGAAGACCACGATGTCGGCGTGCATGCCTTCGTGAATCAGGCCGCGGTCGTGGATCGAGAGGCGCGCAGCCACGGCCCACGTCATTTTCCGGATCGCATCCTCGAGCCGCAGCACGTGCTGCTCGCGCACGAAGCGGCCTAACACGCGCGGATAGTTGCCGTACGAGCGCGGGTGCGTCATGCCCTGCGCGCTGTCGGGGTCGAGGCCCTCGGCGTCCGTCCCGAATTTCATCCACGGCTGCTGAATCTGCATCGCCACGTTGGAATCCGATGCGATGAACAGGATCTGCCCCAGCCGGTTGTGCTCGGCGATGGTGAGGTTGATGAGCGCGTCGGCCCAATCGGTGTGCAGCGCCTGTGCGATGTCCGAGAGGCGCTTGCCCTCGAACTGCTTGAGCGAGTCCTCGTGGAATCCCAATACTTCGACGTTCGCCGGCGTGGCGCCGAGACAGAGGTTCTCCCAGCTGCTCTCGACCTGCATCATGTCCGTCTTGATCTTGGCGCGCGTCGTGGGATCGCCTAACCGCTCGAGCAGCTTGCCGTCGGCGTGGGCCCACGGGGGAATGCAGGACGAGAGGCCGTTCGCGCCCGCGGTGTACGCGTACTGGTCGGCTGCGACATCCTGCCCCGCGGCGCGCGCCGAGTCGATCTTGGCCACGACCTGCCGGGCCTTGGGCCAGTTGCGCACGCCGGCCGCCTTGAGATGATAGATCTCGACCGGCACGCCGCCCTCGCGACCGATCGTGAGCGCTTCGTCGACGGCTTCGAGCAGCCGGTCGCCCTCGGAGCGCATGTGGGTGATGTAGACGCCGCCGTAGGGCGCCATGGCCTTGGCTTCTTCCACGAGCTCCTGCGTGGACGCGTAGCTGCCCGGCGGATAGATCAACGCGCTCCCGACGCCGAAGGCCCCGTCCTGCATCGCGCGCCTAACGACAGCGCGCATCGTGTCGAGCTCCGCCGGCGTTGCGGATCCCTCGGCCATCCCCTTGGCGTACGCGCGCACGGTGGCCGCGCCGATGAACGAACCGAAATTCACCGACGCTTTGTGGCGCTGCATCTCCTCGAGCCAGTTGCCGAAGCCGTGCGGACCCTGGAAGCCGGCCATGATCCGTTGTTCGGTGCTGTCGGCGCCGTCGGCGTCGGCATACATCGGGATCACCTTGGCGTTCGTCGGCGCGGGCGTCTCTCCTTCACCGAAGATCATCGTCGTCACGCCTTGCGTGGTCATGCTGATCACGCGGCTGTCGCCGTTCACCAGCTCGCCCACCGACTGCGCCTGGATGTCGATGAACCCGGGGGCGACCACCATGCCGTGGGCGTCGATGCGGCGCTTGGCGGGTGCGTGCGCGAGCATGCCGGCCGGAGCGACGCGCGCGATGCGCTCGCCGATCACGGCGACATCGCCGTAGAACCAGGGATTGCCGGTGCCGTCCACGACGCGACCGCCTTCGATCACCAGGTCGTACGGCCCCTCGAGCGAGGCGGGGGTGGGGGCGGGCGCGACGCGCGCCGATGTACAGGCGGCGAGCGCGGCGGAGAGCACGAGCAGGGCGCGACGCATGGCGAGTGATCCGTTCACGGTGAACCTGTCAGTTAGGCGCCGGACGCGATCCGGTCGAACGGCACGTTGCCGATCCCGTAGTCGCGCCAATCCGTGTAGTCGAAGTGCCACCATTCTTCCTTGTCGACGGTGAAGCCTTGCATGTCCATCGCCCGGCGCAGCAGCGCGCGCAGCCACCGCTGGCGCGACGTGCCGCCCGGGTAGTCGGGATAGCTGCGATCCGTCATCTCGTCGTAGCCGCCGGTCATCGTCACCGGTTGGCCGGTCGCGAGATCGTAGAGCGTCAGGTCCACCGCGCACCCGCGATTGTGCTTCGAGCCGCTCGACGGATCGGCAACGAACATTTTCTTGTCGTCGGGTGTCGCGTCCCAGAACATCCTGGTCACGAACCACGGGCGGTAAGCATCGTGGATGAGGAGCCCGAAGCCGCGCGCGCGCAGCCAGGCGCTGGCGCGCACCACGGCCTCGGCGGCCGGACGCTGCATGAATGCGCGCGCTTCCTGGTACAGCGGCGTGCCCATGAAGTTGTTGGACGTGGCGTATCGGATGTCGAGCTTGATGGTCGTGTCGAGCCGGACCAGCTCGACGAGATCCGCCGGCCGGAACGTGCCCGTCTCGCGCGGCGGTTGGGCAGCCATTGCTTCCGCCCGGAGTTCGGCCGGCGGACGGAGCGGGGTGATGCGGAACTGCGAGCCGTCCTCCGGACCAGTGACGCGCCGCGCGTAGCGCACGCTGCCTAACGTCACGCTCGTGGCGCGTCCGGTCGGCGACCGCGAGAACGCGACCTCCTCGCCGGCGTAGGCGCCGCGGTCGGGCATGCGAAACGTGCCGGCCGACACCGGTGCGAGCGGATAGCGGACGAACCAGTCGGCGAGCAGCTCGAGCGCGCCATTGCGTTCGAGGACGTACACGGTTCGATAGTCGGGTCCGTATTCGCCGATGAGTCCGCGCCATGCCTCGGGAACCGGCGCGGGCTCGGGCTCGGCGACGCGGCGAAGCGTGTCGCCGCCGAGGACGATGGCGCTGTCACCGGCGCGACGCACGCGCATGCCGAACGCGAGGCGGCCATCGTCGACGAGCGTGTCGCCGAGCATCCGAAGGTCGGCGCGCTCGCCGCCGCGAGCGTCCTCCAGGTAGAGATGTCCCAGGCTCTGGAACAGGTCGACGACGCGTGCGCTGTCGGCGTATTCGCCGCCGAGGTCGTGGGCGAGCGCCGGCGGGACGTCGCTGGTGGTATCGAGCGGCGGGAGGGCGGCGTGGTTGCGTTGGGCGAGCATGATGCGCAGCGCGAGCGCTGCCACCCGGTTCGTGACGCCGAGGGCGTCGTCTTCGGTGGTGATGGCGACGACGCCGAGCTTGTCGTCGGGGAGCGCGGCGATCTCGGAGGTGACGCCGTAGAGGGCGCCGTGCTGCACGAGCTCGCGCCGCCGGTCGAGCGTCGTTAGGCGGAAGCCGAGCGTCGTGCGCGCGGTGTCGGCGCCGCGAATGGCGGGCCGCATCGCGGCGTCGAGCGTGCGGGCCCGGAGCACGCGGCCGCCGGCGAAGAGCGCGCGCAGCAGCTGCGTCAGATCGCCGGCGGTGGTGTAGAGGCCCTCCGCGGGCGCGGCGCCGATGTCGAAGGTCGGCGCCGGCAGGCTGCGCGGATCGTACGTCCACATGTGGCCGGCGGCGAGCGCCGCGGTGATTGGCGGCGTCCGCGCGAACGCGCTGTGCGACATGCCTAACGGAGAGAGCACGGCGGTCCGCACGTCGGCGGCGAACGCCTGTCGCTGCGTGGACTCGAGCACGTAGCCGGCGAGGGCCACGCCCGCATCGGATGGGTGCGTGCGCGTTCCCGGTGCGAAGACCGACGGCGCGGAATCGAGGCGCTGGACGATGTCGCGCAACGAACGCGTGGTATCATCGGTGAGTCCGCCGATCGGCGGTTCGCGCTCGAGCCCTGCGCGATGGGTCATGAGCTCGCGCAGCGTGATGGGCGTGCGCGTGTCGAGATGGAGCGCCGGGAGATAGCGCGTCAGCGGCGCATCGAGATCGAGCTTGCCGCGCTCCGCCAGTTGCAGGATCGCGATGTCGGTCAGGACCTGCGAGATGGCGCCGGCGCGATACACCGTCGAGGCGCTCGCACGGATGCTGTCGTTCGGGCGCGCCATACCGTAATCCTTCGACCAGATGACGTGCTGGTCGTCGACGAGCGCGACGCTGAACGCGGGCAGCTCCTTCTGTCGGATCTCGTGCGCGATGAAGGCGTCGAGCGACGCCGCGGCCTCCGGGCCGAGCGACGGCGCGCGCTCGGCGCGCGTTCCGTTAGGCAGAACGAACGTCGCCAGCGCGGCGCAGACGCCGAGCGCGGACCAGCGGATCGGGCGGAAAGCCATGGGGGACGGCAAGTGCAGGGAACGACGGAAGCGGCGCGCGATGCGCCGGGCTCGAATCTAGCTCGGAACGATGGGCGCGTCGATGGCCCGCGCTGGGGCGTTGTCGAGACGGACCGCTGTTCGCCGCCCGGTCAAAGCACGGGAATGACGAGAATCGTGGAAGAGCCGCTCGCGCTCCCGCTCGTCGCCGTAATGATTGCCGTGCCCGCGCCCACTGCCTTCACGAGGCCTGCCGCCGAGACGGTCGCGGCGGCGGCGTTGTTGGTGGACCAGGTGATCGGCGCACCGGTGATCACGTTGCCCTGCGCATCCTTCGCGGTCGCACTGAGCGCCACGCTGTCGCCGACGATGAGCGTCGCGGCCGGAGGTGCTACTGTGACCGTGGCCGCGAGAGGCGGCTGCACGACGATGGTGGCAGTGCCGGCGTGGCCTTCGCTCGAGGCGGTGATGGTCGCCGAGCCGGGCGACACGCCGGTGACGAGTCCGGCGCTGTCGACGTTGGCAACGTTAGGCAGGTTGCTGGACCACGTGATCGCGCGGCCGGTGAGCGGGTTGTGCTGCGCGTCGAACACGGCCGCGGTGAGTTGGGCAGTGCCCGGAAGGACGATCGTGTCGAGCGGCGGCGAAACCGACACCGACGCGACCGGCGGCGGCAGCACCGTAATGGTCGCGATACCCGACGCGCCCCCGGCGCTGGCGGCGATCTGCACGGTTCCCGGGCCGACACCGGTGACGACGCCCGCATCGCTCACCGTCGCAATGGATGCGTCGCCGGTGTTCCAGAACACCCGCTGCCCCGACACCACCTGGCCGCCGGGCCCGATGACCGTCGCCTGCAGCGCGATGGTGTTGCCGACCGCGACGCTGTCGGTGGCCGGCGTCACTTTCACCGAGCCGACCGATCCGTTAGGCGACGTGCTCGAGCTGCAGGCGAAGGCGGCCAGCGATCCCGAGGCGAGTGCGGCGGCGACGCCGGCGATGCGGAATGAACGGGTCATGAGGGCGAGTGGACGGGTCGTGCCGGGAGCGCGTCGGTGCGCCGGGTGGCAGTTCAGCCCGTACATCGCTGCAAGGCACGCGCCGTGAGACGCAGCCCCTTGCGCCGTCACATGATGCGCATCGATCATCTCCCTCAGAATCGCCTAATCCCGTGGGACGGAGGTCCGCCATGTCCGCTGTTGCTTCGCGCACGATCGCCCGCCTCGCGCTCTGTTGGTTGCCGCTCGTAGCGTCATCTGTGCGCGCGCAGGGCCAGGGCGGCCGCCGGTTGTCGCCGGAAATGCGGCACGCGATCCAGCTCGACCTGAGCGGCGAAACGGCGCGAGCACGCGCGATTCTCCAACCGCTCGCGGACACGACCTCGGATCCATCGGCGAAAGCCGATGCCCAACGGGCGCTGGCGATCTCGTATGCCTTCGACGGCGACTGCGCGAACGCCGGCAAATACGAGTCGATGGTGATCGCGTACTGGCACTCGCGGGAGCAAGCCGAGCCGTCGAACGCGTTCTATCAGGAAGGCGAGATGGCGGACGAAGCCGGGCGGATCTGCATCGATGCCGGCGACCTCGACGCGGCCGAGCGGTGGTATCGCGATGGCTATGCGATGGGTATCAAGGAGCCGGCGCCCAAGAAGCATCCGACGTCGCTCTGGGATTTCCGCCTCGCTCACGCGTTAGGCAGGCTCGCCGCCCGTCGCGGCGATGCCGCGGCGGCGCGCGCGCAGGTCGAGGCGGCGCGCCGGGCGCTGGCTGGCGACACCGCGATGGCGGCCCAACAGGAGCGGTTCTATCCGTATCTCGTGGGCTACGTGGCGTTGTACACGCACGATCCGAAACGCGCGCGCACCGAGCTGATGCGGGCGATCGGCATGAAAGGCGGGGAGAACGATCCGTTTCTCCACTATCTGCTCGCCGTGGCCGACGAGCAGTTAGGGGAACGCGGCGAGGCGGCGGCGCTGTATCGCCAGGCATTCGACCTGGCCACGGCACACAATCCAGCGTCGGCGTTCGTGCGGCGGATGTTGCGGGGCAAGGTGCACGAGGCGGCCGGCGCGCGGTAGCGGGGTGGCCGGCGCCTCTCAGGCGCTCACTGCAAGATCGTTCTCGGATCCACGGCTGTCGCTCGCCGCGCCGGCAGATAGGCGGCAAACGCGCCGACGACCAGAATGATGGCCGCCGCGCCGATCAACACCGACGGGTCGAGCGGCCGCACGCGAAACACGAGCGACGACATCACCCGCGCGAACGCCGCGAAGCCCACGAGGCCGATGCCGATGCCGGCGACGGTGACGACCAACCCCTGACGCAGGACGAGCCGGCGGATGGTGCCGCGCTCGGCGCCGATCGCCATCCGCACGCCGAACTCGCGCGACCGCAGCTTGACCGCGTAGGCCAGCGCGCCGAACAGGCCTAACGCGGCCAGCAGCACCGCCACCGCGGCGAAGCAGACCAGTATCACCAGCGTGAATTTCCGTTGGGCGGTGCCGGCGCCGATCGCGTCGGCGAGCGACATCGGACGGTACATCACCAGCTGCGGATCGCGTTCGGCGATCGTGCGTTGAATGAGCGGGATGAGCCCTTGCGGCGGACCGGAGGTCGACACGATTTGCGTGATCGCCCAGTTGCGGTCGCCGGCAAACTGCGCGTGCGCGTGATAGATGGTGGGCTCGCGGTCGCCTTCCGCGTTCACCGACACGTCCGGGACGACGCCGATCACTTCCCATTCGAACCCGCCGGTCCGCAGGCGCTGCCCGATTGGATCGACGCCCGGGAACAGCTTTTCTGCCGCCAGCGTGCTCACGATCGCGCGTTTGGGCGTGCCCGCCGCGTCGCGCGCATCGAATGCCCGGCCCTCGAGCACGGGGATGCCGGCGGCCCGGAAGTAGTCGCCCGAGACGATGCGTTGTTGGGCGCCGAGGTTCGCGTGCGTTCGCCCAACGTTAGGCCCGGTCACCGGCACCGTCCCCCACTCGTGGTACTCGCCGGTTGCCGGCAGTTTGGAGACGCCGCCGGCGGCACGCACGCCCGGCAGATGCGCGATCCGCGATGCGATGTCCTCGTAGAACGCCGCTCGCGCGGTCGAATCGTAGCGCGCGTCCGGCAGATGCAGCTCGAACACGAGGGCGTGATCGGTGTCCACACCGAGATCGAGCGAACGAAGGCGATGAAAGCTCACGAGGAGCAGACCGGCGCCGACCATGAGAACGAACGCGAGAGCCACCTGCGCCGTCACCAGTGCGCTGCGCACGCGGTTGTGCC
Source organism: Gemmatimonadaceae bacterium (assembly GCA_036273715.1). NCBI lineage: Bacteria > Pseudomonadati > Gemmatimonadota > Gemmatimonadia > Gemmatimonadales > Gemmatimonadaceae > Gemmatimonadaceae bacterium. The sequence continues at coordinate 112,575 of DASUHB010000037.1, read as the reverse complement.
CGCGGCTTCCGGCGAGCGCGCGATCCTCGCCGCGTAGGGCATCGATCGGATCCGTGCGAACCGCACGCAGCGCCGGCGTGAGACCGAACAGCACGGCGCTCGCGGTGGTGATGGCCACGGAAAAGAGCAGCAGCGTCGGATCGAGCGAGAGTGCGCTGAGTCTGGGCACGGATCCGGCGCCGAGTCGAACGATACCGCTCATGGCGGCTCGGGCGACGACGAGCCCCAGCGCATCGCCGGCGAGCGCGAGCACCAGGCTTTCCACGAGCATCTGCCGCAGCAACCGGCTGCGACGGGCGCCGAGCGCGGCGCGAAGCGCGAATTCATGGGCGCGCGCCGATGCCCGCACGAGCAACAGCGTGGCCACGTTCACGCACACCAGCAGCAGCACGAGCCCCACCGCGCCCAACACGAGCTCGAGCGCGCGACTCGCCGGACCGACCATGTCCTCCTTGAGCGAGTACAGCCGCGCGGCCGTCCGCCTGGCATCGGCGTATTCCCTGCCTAACGAAACGCGCACCGCGTCGAGCTCGGCCTGCGCGCGGGGCAGGGGCGTTTCGGGGCGGAGCCGTCCAATCACCGTCAGGTAATGATTGTCGATGTTGCTCGGGTCCAGCCCCGGTGTCATGTCGAGCGGCGTGTATGCGTCGGCACCCGGACGCAGCGGATCCACGAACGCCCCCGGCATGATGCCGACCACGGTGTACGGCCGCCCATCCATCACGAGCTCGGCGCCGAGCGCCGTTGGGCTCGCGTGGAATCGGTCCACCCACAGCTGATGGCCGAGGATCACCGATGGGGCTCCGTTCTCTTCGTTAGGCTCGAACTCTCGCCCCATCGCCGGTGGACGACGCAGCGTGGCGAAATATCCGGCGGTAATGCTCAGGACGTGGATGCGCTCCGGGCGTCCGTCGGCGCCGATGTCCGCGCCCCTGTCGTCGTACGTGTATCCGGCGGCGAGATGCTCGAACGACGACAGCCGCTCGCGATAGGCAAGGAACATCGTCGGCGACACGAAGCCGTGCGGATTCGCCTCGCCCGGCGACCCCTCGTACAGGCGGACCAGCTGGCCCGGCTCCTGGTACGGCAGCGGTTTCACCAGCGTCGCATCGACGGTACTGAAGATGGCGGTCGTCCCGCCGATGCCGAGTGCGAGCGTGACGATGACGACCAGCGCAACGGCCGGCGCTCGGAGGAGCGTGCGCACGGAAAAGGCGACATCGCGCATGGTGTCGTCGAGCACGCGCGTGCCGCGCGCGTCGCGAACCTCTTCTTTCGTACGCTCCACGCCGCCTAACGCAATCATGCCGCGGCGCCGCGCGGCATCGGGCGATGCCCCGGCGCGCCGCGCCTGTTCCGCTTCCATGTCCATGTGAAAGCGGAGCTCTTCGTCCATCTCGCGCTCCTCGCGCCGGCGCCACACAATGCTCGCCAGGCGCGCGCCGAGGTCGGAGAAGATGCTCATGTCGCGCCCGGCGCGAGGCGCGCGCTCAGAATGCCGTTCACCGCACCCGAGGCGCGCCGCCACGCCGCGCGCTCGGCGTCGAGCTGGCGCTCGCCGGCCGCGGTGAGCGCATAGTATCGCGCGCGGCGGTTGTTCTCCGTGACGCGCCACGACGACGTGATCCATCCGCGGCGCCGCATGCGGACGAGCGCCGGATACAGCGACCCTTGCGTGACCATGAACACGCGGTTGGACATCAGCTCGATGCGCTGCGCGATGCCCCATCCGTGCATGGGCTCGAGCGCCAGCGTTTTGAGCACGAGCATTTCGAGCGTTCCCTGCACGAGCTCTGTCCGGTCGTCGGCCACGGTCCGTATTCCTTCAGGTGAACTGGAGGAGACGGTACCATCACTTCTTCAGATTGTCAACAGAAGCGACTCGGGGTGGGTACCGGTTCGGTTTTGGAGAAGGTGGATCGTGAGGCAGGGCGGACACGCAGAGTGCTACGCTCATGAAGACGCGGACAAAGCAGGACACAACGGACAAAGCTCCGAAAAAAAATCAACTCCTTGGTTTTGCTCGTGTCGTGTCCGCTGTGTTCGTGCTGTGTCCGCGTCTTCATGAGCGTAGCACTCTGTCCGGCCGGCCTGCCTACGATTCTTCTACCGTTCTTGGATTTTTTTCGGGAAGCGGGGCGGTGCTGGATCCCCCAAGTCGGGGTCAAGGCTAACACCGCCGGCGTTCTCTTCTCCTGCGCGAGTGGCTGGGATGCCGGTCCCTCATGTCTTGTATCTACGCTCATGAAGACGCGGACACAGCACGGTCACAGCGGACACGACACGAGCAAAACCAAGGCTTTGATGTATTATCGGTGCTTTGTCCGTCGTGTCCTGCTTTGTCCGCGTCTTCATGAGCGTAGCACTCTGCCCGTCCAGCACCACGATCCATCTTCTATCCTCTTCGTTCGACTTTTTTCCCCGGGCCACGCTTGCCTCCTGCGGTTCTCCGTGCAATCCGCTCTCGAGTCACCACGCGATTCCATAATCCTCGCCGTGATTGCTCGATCCGCCCCACATGCTGTGGTGCGCGGTGTCGAAGTAGATCGCGTTGATCGGGCCCGATGTGCGCTCGGCGAACACGAGGTGGTAGCCCATCTGCCGCAGCGCCTCGCGCGTCGAGTCGGGCAGCGAAGTGGCGACGAGCATGCGGCCCGGCTGCGATTCGTGCTGCCCGAACGACGAGTGCATCTGATAACTGTTGAAGTTCGGCGCTTCGCAGGCCTGCTGCACCGTCATACCGAAGTCGATCACGTTCAGGAAGAATTGGAGCAGGTTCTGATCCTGGGAATCGCCGCCTTGCACGGCAAACGCGAGGAACGGCTTTCCGTCTTTGAGCGCCAAGGTCGGCGTGAGCGTTACGCGTGGTTTCTTGCCGGGCTCGATCACGTTGAACGGACCGTCGGCGGAATCGGTGACGAAGCTCTGCGCCCGCTGGCTCAGTCCGATGCCGGTGCGGCCTGCGATCACCGCGGGCACCCAGCCGCCGCTCGGCGTCACCGACACGACCCAGCCCTCGGCGTCGGCGGCTTCGATGGACGTGGTCCCGCTATAGAAATCCGTCGCGAGCGCGGTGTCCTGCGCGGTGGCGTCGTTGGACAGGAATTCGAGCGCGCCGGACTCGCGCACCGACGTGTCGTTAGGCGGCGGCGACTGGCTGCCCGCCGCCGGCTTGGGCATCGGCGGCGCCACCGGCCGGTCCTGCTGCCCGCCCGGTGTTCCGTTCGGCGCGGTCGGCTCGCTCACCTTCCATTGCGCGAGCAGCGAGGCAAACGGGTTGGTCTCGTGCTGATAGGGGTATGGATCGCCGGGTTTCACCGTCGAATCGTTGTGCGCCCAATCGATCTGCGCGAATCGCGACTTCGCGTAGTCGGGAGACAACAATCCCTTCACCGGCTCGGCCGGCGGGAAATACGGATCGCCGTAATAGAAGTCGCGGTCGGCGAAGGCCAGGTTCATCACCTGGTACAGCGTGTGGATGTACCTGGGCGAATTGTAGCCCATGTCCTTCACGTTCGTGTTGCTCAACATCTCGAGCGACTCGAGCATCGCCGGTCCCTGTTCCCAGATCGGCAGCTTGTAGACCTCGATGCCTTCGTACGTGACGTGCAGCGGTTCCTCGATACGGACCTTCCAGTTCGCGAGGTCCTGCATGGTGAACAGCGCGCCATCCTCCCGTGCGCCGCGCACCAGCTCGCGGGCGATGTCTCCCTTGTAGAACCGATCGTACGCCGCGTAGATGGCTTGCTTGCGCGTCTTGCCATGTGTGAGCGCGGCTTGCTCCGTCTCGACCAACTTGCGCCACGTCGTAGCGAGATCCTTTTGCACGAAGATCTCGCCGGGCTCCGGCGCTTCGTACGCGCGGCCCGCATGTGGGAGCATGATGGCCGGCGCGTATTTCCACTTCTTGATCCATCCTTTGTAATGCTCGATGGTATGCGAGAGCTCGGCTTCGATGGGGTAGCCGTCGGCCATCTGGATGGCCGGCGCCAGCACGTCCTTGAGCGACAGCCGTCCGTACTCGGCGAGCATCGTCAACAGGCCGCCGACCGTGCCCGGCGTGACCGCGGCTAACGGACCGTACTCGGGCGGATACCGATAGCCCTTGCTCCTGTAGAACGCGGCCGTGGCTCCCGTCGGCGCGACGCCGAGTGCGTCGAGGCCGATGACCTTCCTGGTGTGCGGGTTATAGATGAGCGCCTGCGTCTCGCCGCCGCAGGAGAGGGTGTCCCACATGGTGCAGCCTGCGGCGAGCATCGCGACAGCGGCGTCGACGGCGTTGCCGCCTTTGGCGAACACGATGGCTCCGGCGGTGGCCGACAGCGGTTTGCCGGTAATGGCGAGCCAGTGCTTGGCGTGAAGCGGCGGCTTTTCGGTTTGCGCGTATCGCGGGTCGGCGGCGCCGACGGGCTGGCCGGATCGATGGGCGCGCTGTTGGGCAGCGGCGGGAACGGCGCCGAGTACGGCGACGACGGCAAGGACGAGCTCGCCGCGCACGAACGATGGTCCGAAGCGCATGGTGGGAGTCTGGTATGGATGTGTTCGGGAACTTGAATCGATGTCGGCGCGCCCGCAACCGGGCGGGACGCGGGCGCGGGGCGTGCAGCGACGCATCGGGAACGGCGCGGTGTGCGGCGTCGTTGGACCAAAGTGCTTGGCGACGAGGCGCGCAGCGCGCGTCGCGTGCCTAACGAAATCGACTCTTCACCAGAGATGACTCATGGCGACGACGACACTCGAACGTCCAGCGGAACGCTCCGGCACGTTCGTCATTGGGGGCGACATGCCGGTGCACCGCCTCGGCTTTGGCAGCATGCAGTTGACCGGTCCCGGGGTGTGGGGCGATCCCAAGGATCCCGCCGAAGCGGTGCGCGTGCTCAGGCGCGCGATCGAGCTCGGTGTCACGCTCATCGATACCGCGGACTCGTACGGCCCGTACGTCGCCGAGGATTTCATTCGCAAGGCGCTGTATCCGTATCCCGCCGACTTGGTGATTGCGACGAAAGCCGGGCTCACGCGCGGCGGCCCAGGCAACTGGGAGCCCGTTGGGCGTCCGGAATATTTGAGGCAGGAAGCGGAGATGAGCTTGCGCCGGTTAGGCCTGGACCGGATCGACCTCTTCCAGCTGCATCGCATCGATCCCAAGGTGCCGCTCGCCGACCAGGTCGGGGAGCTCGCCTCGCTGCAGAAGGAAGGCAAGATCCGGCACATCGGATTGTCGGAAGTGACGATCGAGGAGCTCGAGCAGGCCCAACGGTACGCCACGATCGTGACCGTGCAGAACAAATACAACCTCGCCGAGCGGACGGCGGAGCCGCTGCTCGATCACGCCGAAGCGCACAACATCGGGTTCATTCCCTGGTTCCCACTGGCGACCGGCGCGCTGGCGAAAGAGGGCAGTGTGCTGCACACGTTGGCCAAGCGGCTCGGCGCGACGCCGTCGCAACTGGCGCTTGCCTGGCTGCTGCATCGCTCCCCCGTGATGCTGCCGATTCCCGGCACGTCGAAGGTGAAGCATCTCGAGGACAACATGGCCGCGGCCGAGCTCACCCTGTCGGAATCCGACGTGAAGGCGCTGGCCCAGGCCGCGGGCTGAACGACAGCCCAAACTTGCGTCCCGGGGTGCCGAGGGAGAGAGTTCGGTCTCGGCGACGACTCTCACAGGATGACGTGTGCATGTCCCTCACGGTCCGGGTTGGCGGCGCGTGGCGCCTAACGACTGGCGCCGCGCTGCTCGCGGCCGCACTGTCCGCGCGCGGCGCCGCCGGGCAAACCGCGTCGTCCTCGTCGCTGTACATGCCGCGCTCGATCACCGCCACCTATGCCAACGGCACGCGGACGATGGATGGCCGGCCGGGTCCCAGGTACTGGGAGAACCACGGCCGCTACTCGATGACCCTGACGGCGATGCCGCCCGATCGCACCATCCGCGGCACCGAACAGATCGAGTATGAGAACAACAGTCCCGACACGCTGCGCGCGCTGGTCATTCGACTGTTCCTCAACGTTCACAAACCCGGCGCCCCGCGCGACGGCGGAACGACGCCGGATTATCTCACGAGCGGCGTGCACGTGGACACGTTCGCCGTGAACGGCGCGGTGACGGCGTGGCACGACAGCCCGCAGTTCTTCACGTGGCAGCCGGTCCGGTTAGGCACGCCGCTCGCGCCGCACGACTCGGTGCATTTGCGCTTCGACTGGCACTACGAGATTTCCAAGCGCGCGGGCCGCGAAGGCATGCTCGATTCCACGACGTACTATCTGGCGTACTTCTATCCCCGCGTCTCCGTCTACGATGACTACAACGGCTGGGACACGATGGATTTCACGGACCTGCAGGAGTTCTACAACGACTTCAACGATTACGACGTGACGCTGAACGTGCCGGCGAACTACGTCGTGTGGGGCACCGGCACGTTGGTCGACCCGGCCGCCGACCTGCAGCCGGATGCCTTACAGAAATTCCAGGCGTCGTTCACGTCGGACTCGACGATCCACGTTGCATCGGGCGCCGACGCCGCGGCCGGAAGAATCACGCTGCAGCAGCCGGTGAACCACTGGCACTTCACCGCGCACAACGTGCCCGACGTGGCGTTCGCGGTGAGCAACCACTACGACTGGGATGCGGCGAGCGTGGTCGTCGATGACGCGGCGCATCGTCGCGCGAGCGTCCAGGCCGCGTACAACGACACGGCTGCCGACTATCACCACATGGTGGGCTTCGCGCACCACGCGCTCGACTGGTTGTCGCACCACTGGCCGGGGGTGCCGTATCCGTACGAGAAGAGCACGGTGGTGCAGGGGTCGGCGGACATGGAGTATCCGATGATGGTGAATGATGGCTCGACGCCCGACACCATCCTCTCGCGCTTCGTCGTCGAACACGAAATCGCGCACACGTACTTCCCGTTTTACATGGGGATCAACGAGACGCGCTACCCGTTCATGGATGAAGGGTGGGCGACGACCTTCGAGTATCTCATCGGCACGTCGGATCTGGGCGCGGCGCGGGCGACGAACTTCTTCAAGCAGTTTCGCGTGGAGGGATGGATCAGCGATCCGTCGCCGCTCGAGGACTTGCCCATCGTGACGCCGGCCGATGTGCTCAAGGATGCGGCGTACGGCAACAACGCGTACGGCAAGCCGGCGCTCGGCTACCTCGCCCTGAAGCAATTGTTAGGCGACGACACGTTCAAGCGATGCCTGCACGCGTTCATGGACCGGTGGCACGGCAAGCATCCCACGCCGTGGGATTTCTTCTACACGTTCAACGATGTGTCGGGCCGCAACCTGGATTGGTTCTGGAACAGCTGGTTCTTCAGCCATGCGTACATCGATCTGGGCATCACCGGCGCCCGGCGCGGTGCGAACGGCTGGACGGTGACGCTCGAGAACGTCGGCGGCATGCCGGCGCCGGTGGACGTGGTGGTGCGCTACACCGATGCGACAGTCGACAGCGTGCACGAGACGCCCGCCATCTGGCGAACGAATCTGCGCCGCGCGACGGTCGCCGTGCCGGCGAAGAAAGCGGTGGCCTCGATCACCCTCGACCACGGCATCTGGATGGATGCGGACAGCACCAACGATCGCTGGACGGTCAAGCGTTAGGCGGCGCTCATTTCAACCTCGGCTTCGTGCTGCGCGGCGCTTTGGTGCATTCCGGCCAGGTAGTCGGCAGGCGGCGGAACCGGAACGCGGCGTTGCGGCCGGCGGTGGGCGGCGGCAGCTCGGCTTCGAGCTGTTTCGCGGCGGCCACCAGGTCGACGCGATCGCGCTTGATCATCGTCGGATCCTCGGACGCCAGATACGCCAGCATCGCGGTCAGCGTCGCGTTGGACTTGAGGTCGTCGTAGACGATCTTGTCCGGCGTGTCGCGGTTCGTGTGCCAGGTGTAGTTGCCGTAGTCCCACGGCAGCGCGCCTAACCCGAACGCCGGCAGCCCGTAGCAGGAGAAGGAGTAGTCGTCGCTGCCCCCGCCCGCGGGGAAGCCCGCGCCGCCGAATTGGATCTGGTTGCGCAGCTCGAGGGGAATCTGGTCGAGCCAGCGCGCGATGTGCGCAGCAGCATCCGGCAATCCCGCGCCGCTCAGCCGGACGATGCGTCCCGTGCCATTGTCCTGATTGAACAACGCCTGCAACCCCTTGAGCACTTCGGGATGATCTTCGGTGAACGCTTTCGAGCCGACCTCGCCTTCTTCTTCGCCGCTCCAGTCGCCGACGAGGATCGTGCGCTTGGGGTGCGGATACACGATGTGCAGGATGCGCATCGCTTCCATCATCGTGAGCGTGCCGGTGCCGTTGTCGGTGGCGCCGGACGAACCGTCCCACGAGTCGAAGTGCGCGGACAGCACCACGTACTGGTCCGGCAGCTCGGTGCCTTTCATCTCGGCGACGGTGTTGTAGACCGGCTGCTCGCCTAACAACTGGGCGTCGAGATTGAGGCGCACCAGCGGGTGCTGGTTGTTTTCGGTGAGGCGGAACACGAGGCCGTAGTCCTCGCAGCTCAGCGCGATGGCCGGCGCTTTGGTGTCGTACGTCTCGAAGACTTCGATCGTGCCCCAGGCGTCCTTGGGCCGCGACGTGATGATGCCCGCCGCGCCCGCGGCCTCGAGCCGCAGCCCGAGCTCGCCCGTCCCGAGCGCCAGGCTCATGCCGGTGCCGCGCACGTTGCGGCCGCCCCACTCGCGGCGCAGCGAGTCGCGCAGGCTGTCCATCCGCGCCGCCGATGCCGGGATCGCGTTGGTCTGCCAGTCCTCCGTTGGGCGGCAGGAGAGATGGGGCGCCGACACGAGAATGAACTTGCCCTTGACGTTAGGCAGCCACTGCGCGAACGCCGAGCTGTCGGCAAAGTGCGGCAGGATGATCGTGCTCGCCGTCAGGTCTTTCTTGTTCGTGCCCGGGCTGTAGCCGAGCATCGTGCCCTCGAGCGAGCGCACGCGGGGCGCGATGAGATCGATGTGCGAGTAGCCGCGACGCCAGCCGCGCCACGTGCCGTACTGCTCGTTGCGCGCCGGGATCCCCCAGCTCGTGTAGGTATGGACCAGCCACTCGTTCGCGCGTTTGAGGTCCGGCGTGCCCGTGAGGCGCGGTCCGAGCGAGTCGAACAGCTCGTTCGCCAGACGCTCGGTCTCGGAGCTGTCCATCCCGATTTGCCAGATGCGCTTGATGATTGGGTCGTCGCTTTGAAAGGTCTGGGCAGAGGTGCGATGCGGCGCGGCGGCGAACAGCAGCGCGCCGGCGAGGAGCAGAGACGGTCGCATGAGACGGGTCAGGTCGATGTCCGATGTGAGCGGCGGGCCAGCAAGCGGTCAGAATATCGCGGGTGGACCACGGGTGCGGTACAGGGCCCGATGTCGGCGCTGGCGCGAGGGCGGACCGCACGGCAACTTATCGCCAGCAACCGCCGTAGTGTCGAGCTCGCCGCCGTACGTGTGTGCCCTTCCACCATATCCTGTCATGCATCGCCCTCATCGTTTTGCCGGGCTTGGATTCGGTTTGCCGATTCTCGCCCTCGTCATCGGAGCCGCATCGCTCCCAGCGCAAGGCACGACGCGCATGCTGCGCTCGCCCACCGTGAGCGCCACCCAGATCGCGTTCGCGTACGCGGGCAACATCTGGGTCGTGCCGCGCGCCGGCGGATCCGCCGTTCGCCTAACGAGCTTCCCGGGCGAGGCCATGAATCCGCACTTCTCGCCGGACGGCAAGTGGATCGCGTTCAGCGGCGAGTACGGCGGCAACACCGACGTCTACGTGATGCCGGCGGACGGCGGCGAGCCGAAGCGCCTCACCTGGCATCCCGCGCCCGACCTCGTGCAGGGCTGGACGCCCGACGGCAAGGCGATCGTGTTCTCGTCGTCGCAGTCGTCGAATCTGCCGTCGCCGATGCCGCGCTGGTTCACCGTCCCGGCCGAGGGCGGGATCGTCACGGCGATGCCGATGTATCGCGCCTATCAAGGGAAAATCTCTCCCGACGGCCGGCACATCGCCTATCGCATGAACAACTCGTGGGATGAGGAGCGCCGCAACTACCGCGGCGGACAGAATCGGCCCATCTGGATTCTCGACACGAAGACCCTCGACATCGACACGATTCCGAGGCCTAACTCGAAGGAGATGGACCCGGTATGGGTGGGCAACACCACCGTATACTTCCTGTCGGATCGCGATGGGGTGTCGAACGTGTGGTCGTACGACATGACCTCCAAGCAGGTCAAGCAGATCACGAGCTTTTCCGATTTCGACGTGAAGACGCTGGATGCGGGCGCGAACGCGCTCGTGTTCGAGCAAGCGGGGTATGTCCACGAGCTCGATCCGTCGAGTGGGAAAGAACACATCGTGCCCATCACGGCCGTGGGCGATTTCGCGTGGATGATGCCGCAATGGAAGGAGGTGTCGCGCTACATCGCGAACATCGCGCTCTCGCCGACCGGAAAGCGCGCCGCGATCGAAGCGCGCGGCGAGATCTTCACGGTACCGGCAGAAAAGGGCGACGTGCGGAATCTCACCCAGTCGGACAGCTCGGCGGAGCGCGATCCGGCGTGGTCGCCGGACGGCAAGTGGGTGTCGTACTTCAGCGACAAATCGGGCGAGTATCAGCTCGTGATCGCTTCTGCCGACGGCAGCGCGCCCGCGCGCACGATCGCGCTCGCGCATCCGACGCACTATTACACGCCGAGCTGGTCGCCCGACGGCAAGCACATCGTCTTTCAGGATACGAATCTCCGGTTGTGGGTGGTGGACGTCGCGACGGGGAAGGCGACCGACATCGGCGGCGACGACTGGATGGTGCCGGAGCGGTCGCTCAACCCGGCGTGGAGCCCCGATTCGCGATGGATCGCGTACGTTAGGCGTCTCAAGTCGCTCTACCGGGCGATCTTCGTCTACGATATGCAGACCGGCCAGACGCACCAGATCACCGACGGCCTGGCCGATGCGACGTGGCCGGCGTGGGATGCGAGCGGCAAATACCTCTGGTTCTTCGCGTCCACCGACCTTGCGTTAGGCTCGGGCTGGTTGGACATGTCGAGCTACGGACACACGGAAACGAAGGCGCTCTATCTCGCCGTGTTGTCGAAGAACGATCCGTCGCCGTTGCTGCCGGAGAGCGACGAAGACACGGGGATCCCGCAGGAGCAGACGCCGGGCATGCCGCCGCTGCCGCCGCGCGAGCGGCCGCGGCGTCCGGCGCGCACGGACACGACGGCCGACACGACCGCAGCCAAGCGCATTCCGGCCGATTCCCTCAAGGCCATGCTGGCGCCGCGCCGCCACGTCGAGATCGATTTCGATGGATTGCTGCAGCGCGTGGTGCCCGTCTCCGAAATCGCCGAGCGCGACTACGGGGAACTGAGGAGCGGCGTACCGGGCACCGTGTTCTTCACCGAGAACCTGCCGGAGACGGGCACGAAGGAAGAGCGGTTCAGCGGCGGCACGCTGCACCGCTACGATCTCAAGGAACGCAAGGCGATGCCGTTCGTGCAGAACGTCGCCGATTATTTCGTGAGCGCGGATGGAAAGAAGCTGTTGTACCGGACGCCGGGTCCCGAGGGGAGTCTCTTCCTCGTCGACGCGACGACCCACGACGCGCCGCCGGCCGGCAAGGGCAAGCTCAATGCTCAACTGCGCATGCTCGTCGACCCGACGGCGGAGTTCAAGCAGATCTTCGACGAAGGGTGGCGCAACCAGCGCGACTACATCTACGTCAAGAATCTGCAGGGCACGGACTGGGTGAAAGACAAGGCGATGTACGGCCAGCTGCTGCCCTACGTGAAGCACCGCGACGATCTCAACTACCTGTTGGACATGATGGGATCGGAGATTGCGATCGGGCACTCGTTCGTGCGCGGCGGCGACATGCCCGGCGAGATGCAGCCGCCCGTCGGTCTGTTAGGCGCTGATTTCGAAGTCGACAATGGCCGCTACAAGATCACGAAGATCTACGGCACCGACAGTTGGAATCCGGATCTGCACGCGCCGCTCACCGCGCCCGGCGTGCAGGTGCGCGTCGGCGATTATCTGTTGGCGGTGAACGGGCAGGAGCTGCGGGCGCCCGACAACGTCTATCGGCTGTTCGACGGGACGGCCAACCACCAGACGGTGATCACGGTCAACGAGCGTCCCACCATGGATGGCGCGCGCCGGGTGACGGTGATTCCCGTGGCCAACGACGCGGGTCTCCGCGCCCGCGCGTGGGTGGAGCACAACCGGCACCTCGTCGACTCGCTGTCGCACGGCGCGTTGGCGTACGTGCATCTGCCTAACACAGCCGAGGGCGGCTACACCAGCTTCAACCGCTACTATTTCGCGCAGCAGGACCGCAAGGGCGCGATCATCGACGAGCGCTACAACGGCGGCGGGTCGGCGGCCGACTACATCATTGATGTGCTGCAGCGCACCTTCGATGGGTACTTCAACAACCCGGTGGGCGACCGGTATCCGTTCACGAGTCCCGCCGCCGGGATCTGGGGACCGAAGGTGATGATCATCAACGAAATGTCGGGCTCGGGCGGCGACCTCATGCCGTACATGTTCAAGTACCGCAAGGTCGGCCAGCTGGTGGGCATGCGGACGTGGGGCGGTCTGGTGGGCATCTGGGACACGCCGAGCTTCGTGGATGACGGCATCATGTATGCGCCGCGCGGCGGCTTCTTCGCCGTGGACGGAAAGTGGGCCGTCGAGAACGAAGGCATCTCGCCGAACATCGAAGTCGAAGACTGGCCGAAGGACGTCGCGGCGGGGCACGATGCGCAGCTCGAGCGCGCGGTGGCCGAGGCGATGCAGGAGCTGGCGCAGCATCCGGTGGAGCGGGCGACGCACGAGCCGCCGCCGCCGATGTGGGGCAAGCGGGTGAAGCCGATCACGCCCTGACGCCTAACGCAGGACCGGCCGCGGCGCGCGGGATGGGCGTGCGCGTCGCGGCCGGGATCGGCGGACTCGGCTCACTCGACGACGTCGGTCCCGTACGGATGGTCGAGCGGTTCGCGCACGTGCGCGAGATCCGGCGACACGACGCACACGTGATGGAGCGCGGCGCCCCAACGCGTCTCCCACGCCGCGAGCGCGTGCGCGACGGCGCGCGCGCGTGTCGTGTCGTTGATCCGGATCTGCTGAAAATCCCAGCCTAACGGTGCGTTCCCCGAGTAGCCGTTGATCGAGGGCACGCGGCGGTCGAGCCCGGCCCACATGCCGACAACCTGATAGGACCAGGTCATCCGCCGGCCGTGAATTGGCGCGTACAGCACCGCTCCACACGACGGACCGATGAGCGCCTCGACCCGGCTGCTCTCGGCGCCCGCTTCGGCCTTGTCGTACACCTGCACGTGCTGCCCCTGCTCGAGCATGAAGACGAGCGCGGCGAGCACGGCTGCGATGCGCCATCGCGCGGCGAGCGCCTGCTGGAAAAACAGCGCGATGCCGACCGAGGCCGGCACGAGCAGGACGAGCCCCACGCGCGAGATGGCGCGCAACGCTCGCGCGCCCGGCACCCAGTGGAAGATCAGCGGCCACGCGGTATAGTGCCCCGGGAAGACGGTGGTGCAGAGCACGAGCGCCGCGCCCGTTGCCGCGAGCAAGATGCCAAACGGAGTGCGCCGCGCGCTCCACAGGCCCCAGATGACGAGCGCCGTGGTCACCAGGCCGAGGCCGAGCTGCTGCTCCTGCGGCATCGAGAGCGTGAAGTGCGCGCCCCGCCAGAGCGTGTCGTACATCCAGTTGTCACGTCCCATGTAGAGCCACGAGGCCGGCGTGGGCATGAACGACGCGAGCGCCCCGTATGGCCGCACGCCGAGGCTCTGCGCGACCGCCAGATAATGGATGGCGAGCGGCGCGACGAGCACGGCGCCCGCTGCCACGCACCCCGCGGCGGCGAGTGCGTTCCGGCGCACGACTGCCACGAGCGGCGAACGCAGACGCGGCACGGCCACGGCGCACACGGCCGCGATGCCCAACGCGAGGACGAGGAAGAATCCATAGTAGAAGGCGGCCCAGAATTGCGCCGCCAGCGCGATGCTGAACACGAGCATCCAGGTTGCCGACGCGGCCCGATCGTCCCGCGTGTCATCCTCGAAGAGACGCACGAGCGCGTACAGCGCCAGCAGCATGTAGAACTGCGGCTGGAGTTGCGGGTGCGCGAGCTGCGACGTGCGCGCGTTCGCGAACGCGAACAGAAAGGCGCCGAGCGCGGCTGCCGTTGGGCCGACGCGGATCGCGCGCCGGATCAGCGCGTACGCGGCGACGAAGTTGAGCGTCGCCATGGCCATGAGCCACCACTGCAGCGCGGTCGTGGGACCCAGCCCGGCGCCGCGCAGCAGCCAGTAAACGGGCGCTACCGTTAGGAGGGTGTCCGAATACGCGATCACGTTCCGCGCCGGGAAATAGAACGGCGCGTTCCAGAATTGTTGCTGGCCGGGCACGCGCAGCAGCCACAGATAGCTGTGCTCCAGCACGTACAGGTTGAACCGGGAGTCGAGCAGATCGCCTTCGACGAGCGCGAAGCGCGACAGGATCATCCCGTGGAAGACGAGCACGAGACCCGCGGCCCACGCGCCGGCGGGTGCGAGCCACGCCAGCACGCGGGCGCGCACGGCCGACGGCCGCCGACCTGAGCCTTTCTCTATGCCGCACGACGAGTCGATCACCGGGTGTCAACGACCGCGGCCCGCATAGGTCACACGGCAGAGAACGCCTTGCCGGGCTCGGGTACCGACTTCATCCTCCCAGTGCCTCTTACCTCCGCCACCGATGAAACCGTTCGCAGCCGTAGTGTCCATCGTGTGCATCGCCGCGCAGACGGTCTCCGCGTCCGCGCAAGCGCCCAACAACGCCGATCTTACGCGATGGAAACAGGAAGCCCAACGCGTCACGATCATTCGCGACAACTGGGGCATCCCGCACGTGTACGGAAAATCCGACGCCGATGCCGTGTTCGGGATGATCTATGCCCAGAGTGAAGACGACTTCAATCGCGTCGAGACCAACTTCGTCAACGCGATGGGCCGTCTCGCCGAGACCGAAGGCGAAAGCGCGATCTATCGGGATCTGCGGATGAAAATCTTCATCGATCCGGATACGCTGCGCGCCAAGTACCGCGAGAGTCCGGCCTGGCTCAAGTCGCTCATGAATGCATGGGCCGATGGGCTCAACTACTTCCTGTACACACACCCGCAGGTCAAGCCGCGCGTGATCACCCGCTTCGAGCCGTGGATGGCGCTGTCATTCAGCGAAGGCAGCATCGGCGGCGACATCGAAGACGTGAGCCTCAAGGAGCTGGCCGCGTTTTACGGCACCGAGGTGGGCGCCGACGAGCCCAAGAACATCAGCGACGGCGACGGCTCACCGCCCGAGCCGGGCGGGTCTAACGGAATCGCGATTGCGCCGTCCAACACGCTCGACCACCATGCGCTGCTGCTGATCAATCCGCACACGTCGTTCTTCTTCCGCGCCGAGCTGCAGATGGTGAGCGACCAGGGCCTGGATGCGTACGGCGCGGTGACCTGGGGACAGTTCTTCGTCTACCAGGGATTCAATACGCGCACCGGCTGGATGCACACGAGCAGCAACGCCGACGACAAGGATGAGTATCTGGAGACCGTCTCGCAGAAGAACGGGCGCTACTACTATCTGTACGGCGGCAAGGAATATCCGATGATCGTGTCGCACATCGCGGTGCCGTACAAGACGGACGCCGGGATGAAGAAGAAGGTGTTCACCGTGTATCGCACACGGCATGGACCGATCGTGAGGAAGATCGGCGACAAGTGGGTGAGCATCGACATGATGAACGAGCCGGAAAAGGCGCTCATTCAGTCGTACACGCGCACGAAGTCGCTCTCATACAAGGATTTTTTGAAGACGATGCAGCTGCACACGAACTCGACCAACAACACGATCTTCGCCGACGCCGACGGCGACATCGCGTACTTCCACGCGAATTTCATCCCGCGCCGCAATCCGAAATTCGATTGGACGAAGCCGGTGGATGGCAGCGACACCGCGACCGACTGGCACGGCCTTCTGTCGGTCGACCAGACGCCGCACCTGCTCAACCCGGCGAGCGGTTGGCTCTACAACAGCAACAACTGGCCGTGGTCGGCGGCGGGGCCGAGCAGTCCCAAGCGCTCGGACTATCCGCCGTACGTCGAGACGGGCGGAGAGTCGTTCCGCGGCTTGCACGCGATCCGTGTGCTGGAGCATCGCAAGGATTTCGCGATCGACACGCTCATCAAAGCCGCGTACGACAGCTACCTGACGGGCTTTGCCGCGCTCCTCCCTCCGTTAGTCAACGCGTACGACCATCTGAGCCCGTCGGACTCGCTCAAGGCGACGCTCGCGCCGCAGATCGATTCCCTGCGCTCGTGGGACGATCGGTGGTCGACCGCGTCCGTGCCGACGACCCTCGCCGTATACTGGGGCATGACGTTAGGCGAAATGGTGCGGGCCGACGCGCGCAAGGCGAACGTGCCGGTGGATGACTACATGGTGAACGGCGCCAGCGACGCCGACCGCCTGCAGGCGTTAGTCGTGGCCACCGACAGCCTCACCTCGCAATTCGGATCCTGGCGCACGCGGTGGGGCGAGATCAATCGCTATCAACGCAACACCGGCGACATCGTGCAGCACTTCGACGACGCCAAGCCGAGCATTCCCGTCGGCTTCACCTGGTCGCGTTGGGGATCGCTCGCTGCCTTCTCGGCGCGTCCGTATCCCGGCACCAAGAAGTGGTATGGCACTGCGGGCAACAGCTTCGTGGCGGTCGTCGAATTCGGCGACAGCGTGCGGGCGAAGGCGATCACCGCAGGCGGCGAGAGCGGCGATCCGAGCTCACCACACTTCGGCGACCAGGCGGAGCGATACGCGACCGGCAGCTTGCGGCCCGTATACTTCTATCGGTCGCAGCTGGTCGGGCATACGGAGAGGATCTACCACCCGTAAAGGCGGACACGACTACAGGCGGACAAAACGGACAACGCCGGACAGGGCCGGACTGAAGGCGACACCAAAGGCGGACTGTCGTCCGCCCTTGTTCCGCCTGTAGTCCGGCCCTTTCCGGTGTTGTCCGTTTTGTCCGCCTTACCGTTTTTTCGTAAGCGTGCCCAGGATTCCGAGACTCAACGAGCCGTCCTTTTCGATGTGAAACGCCATGTGGTCGGCGAGACCGTGCTCGGGGTCGTGCAGGATGACGCTGTCCGAATGTACCTCGTAGGTCAGATGACTCGCCGGCTGTCCTTCCATCGACAGCACCTTGCCGTGTGAGAGCTCCATCGCGAACTCGCCGCTCGCGTTACTGTAGTATTTCCCATCCACCGAGCTCGACCCGCACGCCGTGAGCGAGCCTGCGACGAGCGCGGCGCTGAAGAAACTGCCGAGAATGACCAGACGGCGCATGGCGAACCTCCCTGCGGGAATGTCGGGATGTGTCAGACACTTCAGTGTGTATCGCTATGCGCGCAATGGCGGAGTTTTCGATCATGGCGATCTCCCTGCCGTTGCAGGAGGTGCCGCGATAGTTTGAGCCAACAGGTCCGTTGAACCCGAACATTTCGCGCAGACCATGATTCTCGCCGGTACGATGCTCGATGCACTCGCGCGATCACGCGACGCGGCGCGGCACTGACATGCGCGTCGTCTCGCTCCTCGCCAGCGGAACGGAGATCGTCTGCGCACTCGGCGCCAGCGACATGCTGGTTGGCCGCTCGCACGAGTGCGACAACCCGGACTGGGTGCGATCGCTGCCGTCGTGCAGCTCGCCTGCCTTCGACGTCTCGGGCTCGAGCCGCGAGATCGACGCCGAAGTGAGGCGCCGGATGCACGCCGGCGAGCCGCTGTACATCATCCACACGGATCTGATCACCGCGCTTCGGCCGGACGTCGTGATTGCCCAGACGCACTGCGAGGTGTGCGCGGTCACGCCTAACGATGTGCAGCGCGACGGCGCGTGCCTGGATCCGCGGCAGATGGTGGCGCTGTCCGCGTTCTCGCTGGACGACATCTCCGGCAGCATCCTTGCCGTCGCCGAGCGGTTGGGTCTCGCCGAGCGCGGACGGGCGGTGGTTGCCGCCGAGCGTGCGCGCCTCGACGCCGTGCGCGCCGCGACCGCCCACCGGCCTCGGCCTGACGTTGCGCTGTTGGAGTGGACGGACCCGCTGTTCGTCATGGGCAACTGGATGCCCGAAGTCGTGATGGCGGCCGGCGGGACGCCGCTCCTCGCGCACCCGGGCGACTATTCCTCGGCCACGACGTTCGAGTGCGTGCGCGATGCGGATCCCGATGTCGTCATCGTCGCGCCGTGCGGGTTTCCGCTCGCGCGCGCGCTCGCCGAGCGTCACGTGCTCGAGAGTTATCCGGGGTGGCGCGACCTGCGCGCCGTGCGCGATGGATCGGTCGTCATCGCCGATGGCAACCGCTTCTTCAATCGGTCGGGCATGACGGTATCGCGCACCGCCGAGATGGTGGCCGAGATGCTCCACGGCGTGTGCATCGGCGAATCATCGCACGGCAGCTGGTGGCGCTGGCTCGATCGCGACGCATCGTGAAGAAGGTCCTGCTCTCCTGGAGCAGCGGAAAGGACAGCGCCTGGACACTGCACGTGCTTCGTCAGCGCGCCGACATCGACGTTGTCGCGCTGCTCACCACCTTCAACGCCGACGCCGATCGTGTGGCGATGCACGCCGTCCGGCGCGATCTGGTGCGGGCGCAGGCGGAGCAAGCCGGCCTGCCGCTCTGGGAAGTGGACCTGCCGTGGCCGTGTACCAACGACGACTACGAGTCGCGCATGCGGGCCGTGTGCGAGCGGGCGCTGGCGAACGATATCGCTGCTGTCGCGTTTGGCGACCTCTTCCTCGCGGACGTGCGTGCCTACCGGGAGACGCAGCTCGCAGGCACGGGCCTGGAACCGCTCTTTCCGCTCTGGAACGCGCCGACGGCCGAACTTGCCCGGGAGATGATTGCCGCCGGCGTGAAAGCGCGCATTAGCTGTGTGGACCCATCGCAGATCGCCCGATCGTTCGCCGGCCGCGAGTTTGATGCGGCGCTCCTGGCCGAGCTGCCGGCGACGGCGGATCCGTGCGGCGAGAAGGGCGAATTCCACACGTTCGTCTACGATGCGCCCGTGTTCACAGGCGCCATCGACGTCCGGTCGGGAGTGATTGTCGAGCGAGATGGATTTGTGTTTGCCGACGTGTTCAGCACGCCGGCGCCTTGAGTTAGGCACGGCCTCGCGTGGCGGGCTCTGCCGGGCGATGAGAAGAGGTTCGCCTGCGCCACGTCTCTCGTAGTTGGCAGCGATGTCGCTGCCGCACACCGCGCTGTCTTCCCATCCTTCTTGTCGGAGTGTCAACCATGCGTTCGTGTACCATTGCGGTGGCCCGTGCGACGATTGCCGGGGTTGCAGTGATTGCGCTCGGTGCGTGCGGGGGAAGTAGCGGTACGACAGGTCCGAAAACCGGTGTGCCGCCGGCAGCTGTACAGCAAGAGTTGGCCACCACGCTCGCGACCTCGATCGCGGCGCAGATCCAGGCCATGACGTCGACGGGCGCATCGCCCTTCCTCGGCTTGTTCGACCGGGCGCCCGCGATGAATAGCTTGTCGACGAAGGCCCGCTCGCGGCTGCATGCGCTGGCGTTCACGAACTGTCCCGAATTCGCGCCGACCCCGATTGTCGACACCGACGGGGACGGCGTCCCGGACAGCGTGAGCGAGACGTACACCACCGCCAACTGCACGGACAACTCGGACGGCACGCTGTCGCTGAGCGGGACGTTCGTGATCAAGGATCCGGACCCGAGCACGCCGTCGCTCGACTACCACGCCGGCATCGACAACTTCCTGCTGCACGATGCGGTGACGAGCGGCACCGAGCAGGTGGACATCACGTTAGGCATCGGCGGCACGCTCGACATCGCCGAGACGATCGGATCGATCACCGAGGACGGCAACTACTACATCTCGGTGAACGAAACGAAGCCGCAGCAGGTGAAGGACAGCGTGGCCGCGAATCTCACGGCGACGTACACCTTCCCGGCGGAGGCGCTGCTCGTCGAGGGTCAGCAGCTGCCCGGCGGCACGTTCTCGGCCAACGGCACGGAGTCGTTCACGTTCGACGGGACGACTTACGCGTTCACGCTCGCGACGGCGACGCCGCTCACGGTCGACCCGAACTGCGCGACGAGCGTGACGGCCGGCGAGCTGACGCTCACCTTCGGCAGCAGCGGTTCGGTGCACATCACGTGGACGGGCTGCGGCGTGTACTCGATCGCGCATTCGTAAGCGCCGGGCCCCCGCATCATTACGTTAGGCGCCGGCGGCGACTCCCGTGAGAGTCGTCGCCGGCGCTCTTGCATACGCCTGCTCGGCGGCCGCGGGCGACGCGAACGGTGCGTTAGGCAGCTGGCGGCCGGGGACGGCGAGCGGAACGGCGCCGCCGGCGAACGGATCCGGCGTCAGCACCAACCGGTCGCCCACCAGGTGGGCCGCGCCGCCGCGCTCGTCGTGCTGCACCTCGGTCCATCCGTTGCAAAAGGCGAGCGATAGAATGTCTCCCGTTCGCAGCCAGCGATAATCGGAGAGCAGCGCGTCCAGCGTGGCCGGCCCCGCCGCCCGCAGGTGGTGTGCGCGCAGCGATTCCATCTCGGCGAAAAACGCCGACCACGCGGGCTCCTGGCGATACCGCCGATAGACGTGGAGCGCGTGCTGCGCCACCAGCGCCGCGGCATACGGTCGGGACGCGAGCAGCCCAACGCCACGCGGCCAGATGCCTTGCCGCACCGGGATCGGCGCCGTGATGAAGTCGAGCAGCGCACCGGTCGCGTGATCCACGATTGGTGCACGGTCCACCTCGATCCAGCCGTCGTCGTGGTGCTCGACTGCGTGCAGGATGTCCTGCCGGCGCGGCGATTGTGCGAGCTCCTCGTCCGTCCAGCGGTCCATGATGCGACGGGCGAGCGCCGCGTGGTCCGGCTGCGTGATCAAGATCCGCGTCGAGCCTGCTTCGCGAACGATCATCGCGCCGGCACCGAATAGCGTCGGAACGACAGCCCGCGCGCACACGTTCCACTGGTACACGCATGCTGAGCATCGCGACCTGTGTCATCAACTATTGACCACATTGCCGTAACCTACATCGGTGGCCCGACGGTGCGCCTCGAGGTCGCCGGCATCCGCGTTCTCACCGATCCGACGTTCGATGCGGGCAACACCGTCTACGAGAGGGCGACGAGCACACTCACCAAGCTTCGCGGTCCGGCGTTAGATCCCGCGTCCGTCGGGCCCATCGATGCGGTGCTGCTGAGCCACGATCACCACTTCGACAATCTCGACCGTCGGGACGCACGTTGCTCGCATCGCGAACCGTGTTCACGAGCCCGTTAGGCGCGAGCCGCATCGGCGGCGCGGCGGTGGGGCTCGAGCCCTGGCAGACGCGCGGAGCTCGCGTCGCCCGAGGGCGGCGTGCTGCGCGTCACCGGAGCGCCGGCGCGGCCATCACCATGACGGCGGCCGATGGCGTGGAGTTCGCACGCGCTTGTCCTCTGGCGACGATCGTTCCAGTGCACGTCGAGGATTGGGCACACTTCACGGAAAACCGCGAAATCATTCAACATGCGTTCGATTCGAGCGGCCTCGCCCAACGCCTGCGTTGGCCGGTGCGTGGCAGCACGATCACCGTAGCGATGCACGACCAAACGGCGCAGCCCCGATAGCAGTATTTCATGTAGCGACCCTCGCCTCTGCGCGGCTGCCAGGGCGCCGCACCGGCCCTTCGTGGCCGGAGTCTCGATCGGTCGCGCGCTCTCACCACTGGAGGACTCCCGTGTCAGGCACGCTCGCGTTTGGTCGCTCGGTTCTCCGAAGCATTCATCGTGCTGCACTTGGTACGCTCTGCCTCGCGTTCGCGGCGTCGATCGATGCCGGTGCTCCGGCTGCGCAAGGCGCTCCGCAACAGGGAGGGCAGGGACGCGCGGCCATGCGTCAGTCGTTCGGGCCGCGCATGCGGATGCGCGGCCGGTTCATGATGCTGGGGATGAAGTCCGATCCGGCTGCCCGCCTGCTGGACGAGCAGTCGCTGCTCCAGTTGAGCGGCGCGCAGGTGACACAGCTGATCGCTCTGCACGAATCGACACGCAAGCAATCGCGCGCGGTGATGGACCAGATGCGTGCGATGTTTCCGCATCCGCAGGGTCAGGCGCAGGGACAGCCGCCGGCGCAGCGTCCGCAGCTCACGCAGGAGCAGCGAGACAACCTGGCGACGCTGACGGATTCACTGCGCACCATCTGGTGGCGGGCGACGAGCGCGGCCGATTCGGTACTGACCGCCGATCAACGGCAGATGGCGGTGCGCCTCGCCATGGCGCGGCGCTCCAGCATGCGCGGCGGCCGGGGGTTTGGCGGCGGGATCATGCGGCGGATGGGACCGGGCGGCCGTGGCGGCCCCGACGGCGCCATGCGGATGCGCCGCCCGCCCAACGACAGCGGCCCGGCGTCGAACTGAGCCGGCGAGCCTTTTCGTTAGGCGTCGAGGGCGCGAAAGACGGCGCACGTATCGTGGCCGCCGAAGCCGAACGCGTTGTTGAGGGCCACGCGCACCGGCCGCCGCACGGCGGCGCCTAACGCAAGCGAGATGTCGCACGCGGGGTCGCGTTGCTCGACGTTGATCGTCGGCGGCACGACCCCGTGCACGATCGCCAGCACGCTCCAGATGGCCTCGACGGCGCCCGCGGCGCCCAGCAAGTGGCCGGTCATGCTCTTGGTCGAGGTCGCGACCAGCGCGTCGGCGTGCGCGCCGAACAACCGGCGCACCGCGGCCGACTCCGCCTCGTCGCCTAACGGAGTCGACGTCGCGTGCATGTTGATCGTGTCCACCGCCTCCGCCGGAATCCCGCTCTCGTCGAGCGCCCGGCGCATGGCCAGACGGACGCCGGTGCCCTCGGGGTCGGGCGCGGTCATGTGATACGCGTCGGCCGCCGCACCCACCGCGCACAACTCGGCGTAGATGCGCGCGCCGCGCCGCCGGGCGTGCTCGAGCGATTCGACCACCAGCACGCCGGCCCCTTCGCCCAACACGAACCCGTCGCGCGTGGCGTCGAACGGACGGCTCGCCGTCTGCGGACTGTCGTTGCGGGTGGACAGCGCGCGCATCGCGTCGAAGCCGCCGATGCCTAACGCGCACACCGCCGCCTCGCTGCCGCCGGCGAGCACCACGTCGGCGTGGCCGAGTTGGATCGCGGCCAGCGCGTCGGCAAGGGCGTGGTTGCCCGTCGCGCACGCCGATGACACGGCATGTCCCGGCCCCCGAAACCCGTAGCGCATCGCGATGAGCCCTGACGCCATGTTCGGAATCATCATCGGGATGAAAAACGGTGACAGACGCCGAGGACCGCTCTTGGCGAAGATCAACGCCTGCGCCTCGAAGGTCTCGATCCCGCCCACGCCGGTACCCAGGAAGACGCCGACGCGATCGCGCTCCGGGGACGGCATGTCGCCCGGCGACAGACCCGCGTCCTTCACCGCTTCATCGGCCGCAACCAGCGCAAACTGCGAGTACCGGTCCGTTCGGCCGGCGAGCTTCCGGTCGAGGTGCGCAGCCGGGTCGAATCCCTTTACCTCGCACGCGAAGCGCGTGGCCAGCGCCGACGCGTCGAACCGAGTGATCGGCGCGGCGCCGCTCACGCCGCGAAGCAAGGCGTCCCAGGATTCTCGAACGGTGTTTCCGACCGGCGTGATCGCGCCCATACCGGTCACAACCGCACGGCGAACGCCGGCATCGCTTTGGGAAGGTGTCGGCGCTCGCTCGCTCATGGGGCGGGTGTGCAGTGTTGGGGGACGACGTGTCCGACGCGCTGCGGACCGCCAGAAATCGTTCCTTGCGACTCGCCACAAACGCTTCGAGCCCAAGGGATTCGGTGAACGATGTGCGCATGGTATTGCAGATGCAACGCCCGGCGCGCTCCCGATCGCGACTCTGGTTTCCGGTTGGAACTGCAATTGGAATTCGAGTGCGCCGAGCCGCGACGGCTTGTCACAAGTCTGGCGTCTGTCGCCGGTGGTTGGCATCATTTAGCGGGACGTGCCATCAATTCGACGCAGCTCGGGCGTGACCCGATCCTCCCACTCCACCGATTATGGAGCGTTTGGCATGATCAAGAAGTCTGCGAACAGCGGCGTGCTTCTTCTCGTCGGCACCACGAAGGGTGCGTTCGTCTTTCGCTCGACCGGCGCTCGTACAAAGTGGACCGTGTCGGGTCCCTACCTCCGCGGCGAACCGGTATACGCCATGGCGTTCGACGGGCGCGCCGGCCGCCAGCGCATCTGGGCGGGCACGGGCAATCCCTTTTTCGGTTCGTCGCTCAGGTCGAGCGACGACCTCGGCAAAACGTGGAGTGAGAAGGCAGAGCACGCGATCAAGTTTCCGGCCGAGTCGGGGCTCGCGCTCAAGCAGATCTGGCAGATTCGCCCGGGTCCGGCGCACCGTCCCGACGTGATGTATTGCGGCGTCGAACCGTCGGCGCTATTCGAGTCGCAGGACGCCGGAAAGACCTGGACGGCCAACGCCGGACTCCTCGGCCACGAGCACCGGCCAAAATGGACGCCCGGCGGCGGCGGGCAGTGCCTGCACACCATCGTTCCGTTAGGCGACGGCCGCATCGGCATCGCCATGTCGACGGGCGGCTTCTACCGCTCGGACGACGGCGGCAAGAGCTGGCGGGCGCGCAACGTCGGCGTCCGCGCCGAATTCCTGCCCGACAAATATCCGGAATTCGGCCAATGCGTGCACAAGGTGGTGTCGCATCCGTCGCGCCCCGAGCGGATGTTCCTGCAGAACCATTGGGGTCTGTATCGAAGCGATGACTGGGGCGAGACGTGGCACGACATTGCGAACGGTGTCCCATCGGACTTCGGATTCGCGATGGCAATTCATCCGCACGATCCCGACACGGCCTACATCGTGCCGCTGGAATCCGATCAGTTCCGGTGCGTGCCCGAGGCCAAGCTGCGCGTCTACCGGACGCGGGATGCGGGAAAGTCGTGGAAGGCGCTGTCGCGCGGCCTGCCGCAGGAGGGCGCGTTCGAGAGCGTGCTGCGGGACGGTCTCGACACGGATGCGAGCGATCCGGCCGGCGTGTACTTCGGCACGCGCAGCGGCAAGGTGTTCGCTTCACGCGACGAGGGAGCGACGTGGGAGATGGTGGCCAGGTCACTGCCGTCGGTGGTGTGCGTGAAAGCGGCCGTCATGTCGCCGGCGACGTCGCATGCAACGCGGAAAATGGCGACGGCGCGGCGGAAGAAAGCGTCGGCGCACCGCCCGGTGCGGAGGGCTCGCTAGTGCCGCTGGTGGTCGCGATTCCCGGTCCGCTGCAGCCCTACGCCGGCGGCCGTGCCGTGGTGGAGCTGCGCGAGCGGTGCGACACGGTCGGCGACGCGCTGGAAGCGTTAGGCGAGCAGTATCCTGGCGTGCGCGACCGGGTCCTCACGGAGCAGGGCGACGTGCGGCAGCACCTGAACGTGTTCGTCGATGAAGACAACGTGCGCTTTGCGCTGGGATTGGCGACGCCGGTCTCGCCGGAAAGTCGGGTGACGATTCTGCCCGCGGTGAGCGGCGGCTGATGGCACGAATGGGAGGACGCACATGAGTCAGGGTGAGCGGAAGATTCGGGCGCAGGTGACGGTGGCGGGCATCGTCCTGCTGATCGCGGCCGCGATCTGGATTTTCGCACTCGCACACCCCATGCGTTAATGGTCGCGGCAGTGGCCGCGGCGGAGCGATCCGGACATGGCCAAGACACAGAAGAAGAAGCGGTCGCCGGCGCGCACCGGCCGGCGCTCGACGGCAAAGCGTGCGCGATCCAGCACTCGGCCCTCGCGCACCCGGAGCGCCGCCGAGCCGACCGACGTCGCTTTCCGCGAGGAACTGGTGTCGGTGCTGCGGGGCGGCCACGCACACGCAGCGTACGAGGATGTGGTGGCGAACATGCCCGCCGCCCTGCGAGGGCAGCGTCCTAACGGAGCGCCGTACTCGCCGTGGATGATCCTGGAGCACATCCGCATCGCCTTCTGGGACATACTCGAGTTCAGCCGCAATCCGTCGCACGTGTCGCCGGACTTTCCGAGCGAGTACTGGCCGGCGGACCCAAATCCGCCGAACGCGAACGCGTGGAACGACAGCATCGCGCGCCACCGCGCGGACCGCGAGGCGTTCGAGCGGCTGGTGCGCGATCCGGCGAGCGACCTCTACACGCCGTTCGCCCACGGTTCGGGGCAGACCCTGGTGCGCGAAGTCCTGGTGGCGGCGACGCATACGTCGTATCACCTCGGGGAGTTGGTGGTGCTGCGCCGGCTGCTCGGCGCCTGGCCGGGCTGACGCGGGCCCACCACACGGTGTGACGCAGTTCGAGGCGCCTAACTTCATGCGTTAGGGTTTTGTTGGGCGAAAGGTGACGGGACGGCCTCTTGCGTCGTCCCGGCTGCGGTTGCAAGTTGTTGCGACGCGCCGCGACGATGCGGCGCGCCCCGCCCGCATGGAGCGTGCATCGTGATAGTCGTCGGAACCGCGCCGGCTCCCCGCCTGCGCCGCCCAACGTTGCCTAACGCTTGGGTCCGGAAGGGTTGGCTGGTCTCGCTCGCCCTGCTGCCGTTCGCGTCCCCCGCCGCCGCGCAACACGCGCTCAGCGACATCACGCATCGCGATTCCCTCGCCAACGGCATGCGCGTGATCGTCGTCGAGAATCACGCCGTGCCGTTGGCGACGGTCGACCTCGTGGTCAAGACCGGCGCCATGTCGCAGGACACCACCGACGAGGGCGTGCCGCACCTGTTCGAGCACATGTTGTTCAGCGGCTATCGCGGCATCCAGCAACAGAGCTTTCAGCAGGACATCGGGCCGCTGCACGCCGCGTACAACGGCGAGACGCAGGAAGAGCTCGTGTCGTACTATCTCACGCTCCCCTCGCAGAACGTCGATCACGGGATGGACATCCTCGCCCGCCTGGTGCGCGAGCCGCATTTCGAGCAGGACAATCTGAACAGAGAGCGGATGGTCGTGCTCGACGAATTGGGCCGCGACATGTCCGACCCGCGCACGCATCTCGACCAGGCCGTCTCCCGCGCGCTGTGGGGCGCCGGGTGGCCGCAGAAGGACGCGCTCGGATCGGCGCTGCCGCTGTTCGCCGCCACGCCTCAGCGGCTCGATCAGATTTTCCACACCTACTACGTGCCTAACAACTCGGCGCTGGTGGTGACCGGCGACGTGTCCGCACCCAAGGTGCTCTCCTGGGCCCAGTCGCACTTCGGCGGGTGGAAGCGGCGTGCGGATCCGTACGTGGCGCATCCCGTGCCCAGGGTGCCGGCGCTTGCCAAGTCGAGCGCGACCGTCGTCGCCGCCGACGTCCCGGATGTCACGATCCTCGTCGAATGGCAGGGGCCGAGCGCGACGTCGCAACAAGGCGACACGTACGCGGCCGATGTGCTGTCGCAGCTCGTGAGCGACGAGGAGTCGGAGTTCCAGAAGCGGTTGGTCGAGTCCGGTCTGTTTCAGAGCGCGGGGCTGGGTTACAACACGCAAGCGCACGTCGGGGCCATCGAGTTTTCGGGCACGACGACGGTGGATCATCTCGCGGCTGCGCTCACGGTGCTGCAGACCGAGCTGATGTTGATGGGTAATGCGTCGTACTTCGATCAGGATGCGCTGTCGATCGCGGCGAAGCGGCGCCGGGTGGCGCAGTCGTTCGAGCTCGAGCGCGGGCCGAGTCTGGCCTACGAGTACGCGGATTGGTGGGCCACGAGCGGACTCGATTATTACATGACCTACGGGGACAGCCTGTCGACGCGGACGCCGGCGGATCTGCAGCAGTTCGCCCAACGATACATCGTCGGGCATCCGTTCGCGATCGGCGTGCTCGTGCGGCCGCAGGACGCGGACAAGGTGAACGTGATGCTGCAGGAATACCTTCAGATGGCGGAGAGCGCTCCATGACGCGCGCCCACTGGTTGGCCCGGAGCGGCGCGGCCTGCGTCGCCGCGCTCGCGTGCTATTCGTTAGGCGGGTGCGCCAGCGCGCGGCCCGAGCAGAAGCTGCAAGTGGCGACGGCGACCGGCCGGCTCGTGCCGCTGGACAGCGTGACCGTCGCCTACACTGTCGGCGGCCTGCAGGTCATCCAGCGCGCCAACTACGCGAACGATGTGGTGGCGGTCCACCTGTATCTGCTGGGCGGACGGCGCCAGCTCACCGAAGGGACGCAGGGGATCGAGGCGCTACTGCTGCGCACGTCGAAATACGGCACGGCCAAGTATCCCGGTGATGCGACGCGCAAGGCCTGGGCGCGCACGGGCAGCGACTTCGACATCGATGCCTCCGACGATTGGACGGAAGTCGGCTTTCGCGCGGTGACGGCGGATTTCGACTCGAGCTGGAGCGTGTTCGCGGAGCGCGTCATGCACCCGACGCTCGCGCCGGCATCGGTTGCGCTGGTGCGGGATCAGATGCGATCGGCGGTGCACCAGCGGCTCATCAGTCCCGACGGGTATCTGCGGCTGCTCTCGGACAGCGTGACCTTCCACGGCCGCGCCTACGGCTACGAGCCGTACGGCACGGAGCAATCGTTAGGCGCGCTCGACTCGGCGGCGCTGGCGACGTACGAGCGGATGCAGGTGGTGACGTCGCGCATGCTGCTCGTGGTGGTCGGCAACGTGAGCCGCGAGGCGGTGGAGCGGGCCGCGGGCGCCACGCTGGCGACGCTGCCCCGAGGCGACTACGTGTGGTCGCTGCCGCAGGACTCCGCGGCGCCGCCGGTGCCGGTGGTGATGCGCGAGCGCCCGGTGGCAACGAACTACGTGCTCGGCGTGTTCGAGGGGCCGCCGGCATCGGCCAAGGATTACGCGGCCTTCCGCGTGGCGACGGCGCTGTTGTCGTCCCGCGTCGGCGACATGGTGCGCGACCAGCGCCGGCTCAGCTACGCCGCCTACGCGCCGTTCACCGATCGCGGCATCTCGGCCGGCGGCGTATACTTCTCGACGGCGTCGCCGGCGCACGTGCTGCCGTTAGTCAAGGACCAGATCAAGTGGGTGGAGCACGTGCCGACCGACTCCATCGACATGCCGTACTTCACGGCCGGCTTCATCTTCGACTATCTCGCGTCCAACAGCACGGACGATGCGCAGGCGGATTTCCTCGCGCGCGCCCAATTGTATCAGGGCGACTATCGCAAGGCATCGGACGCGATGGAAGAGCTGCGCAACGTGACCACCGGCGACGTGCGCAGCGCCGGCAAGCGCTATTTCTCGCGTATCCAGTTCGTCTACGTGGGCGACACGACGCGCGTGTCGCGCAAGGACTTCTCGACGTTCTAACGGACGGCAACGCCGTCGCCGACCTCCACCTGCCTGACGTCGGTCACGCCGGGCAGGGCGCGGAGGTCGTCCAGCACCGCCGGGACGAGCGGCGCATCGACGTTGAGCACTGCCAGCGCTTCGCCGCCGGCGCCCAGGCGCGACTGGTGATACTCGCCGATGTTGATGCCGGCCGCGCCTAACAACGTGCCCACGCGGCCGATGACGCCCGGCACATCGCGGTTGCGCAGCACGATCAGCGTGCCGCGCGGCTCGACGTCCAGACGATAGTCGCCGATCCGCACGAGCCGCGGGCGCCGTCCCACCAGCGTGCCCGCGGCCAGCGTGACGGCGTCGCCGGCGCGCACGCGGACCTCCACGCGGTCGCCGCCGTCGGCGTGCTGTTCGCGTTGCGCCTGCGTGACCGTGATGCCGCGTCCCTTCGCCAGCCAGGCGGCGTTCACGAAATTGACGCGCGCCGCGCCTAACGTGGACCGCAGCACGCCGACGAGCACGCACGGCACCAGGGGCCGCAGCAGCCGCGGTGCGCTGCCGGCGAGGGTGACTTCCACCTCCTGCACCGGACCGTCGGCGAGCGCGGCCGCGACCACGCCTAACGTCGCGCCCAGCGCGAGCAGCGGGCCGGCCCGGCGCATGTCGTCGCCGCCGACCGCCGGTGCGTTGACCGCCCGCGAGAGGTCGCCGTCGGCGAGCGCGGCGCGCACCGCATCCGCAATCTCGAGCGCCACGTTGCGCTGCGCCTCCGCCGTGGATGCGCCGAGGTGCGGTGTGAGCAGGACGTTGTCGAGCAGGCGCAGCGGATGGTCGGCCGGCAGCGGTTCCTGCTCGTAGACGTCGAGCGCCGCGCCGGCCAGCCGGCGCTCGCGGAGCGCATCGATCAACGCGTGCTCATCGAGGATGCCCCCGCGCGCGCAGTTCACGACCACGGCGCCGCGCTTGGCGCGCGCGAGCATCGCCGCGTCGAGCAGTCCGTGTGTCGCGTCGGTGAGGGGCACGTGCACGGTGATCGCGTCCGCGCGCTCCACGACCTGCTCGAGCGGCGCCAACTCGATCTCGAGCTCCGCGGCGCGGTCGGCCGCGAGATAGGGATCGAAGGCGACGACGCGCATGCCGAACGCGCGCGCCCGGCGCGCGACCTCGCTGCCGATGCGGCCCGCGCCGACCAGGCCTAACGTCTTGCCGTAGAGCTCGGTGCCGGTGAACGTCTTCCGGTCCCAGGCGCCCGACTTCATCGACCGGTCGGCGGCGGCGACGCGCCGCACCAGCGCCAGCAGCAGCGCAAACGTGAGCTCGGCGGCCGAAATGGTGTTGCCCGATGGCGCCGTGAGGACGGCAATCCCGCGCTCCGTGGCGGCGTCGACGTCGATGGTGTCGACGCCGACGCCCGCACGGCCGATGACGCTCAAGCGCCCGGCGCGGGCGAGGGAGTCGCGGGTGATTTTCGTGGCGCTGCGGACGAGCACGGCATCCACGTCTTCCATGGCGCCGGCGAGGCGGTCGCCGGACAGGCCGGGCGCATCGACGACCTCGAACCGCGTGTCCTCGGTGAGCGGGCCTAACGCAGAGCGGTCGATCGCGTCGGCGACGAGCACCCGCCACTGCGCGCTCACGCGAGCACCTCGGCGAGTTGGGCGAGGAGGGCATCGAGCTCGGCGACGGTGTGGTCGCCCATGTGGCCGATGCGGATCGTCGCATCCTTGAGCTCGCCGTAGCCCGCGCCGATGGTCCAGCCGCGGGCCGCCATCGCCGTGGCGACCGCCGGCCCCGTGGTGCCCGGCGGCAGCGTGAGGCAGGTGACGGTGGGCGACCGGAATCCCGGCGGCGCGAGCACGCCTACCGGGATGCCGTGCTGCGTCATGTCGTCCGCCCATTGCCAGCAGCGCGCGGCCATCGCCGCGTGCCGCGCCCAGCGCGCCTCGATGCCCTCGGCCGCGATGTGCCGCAGCTGCACCTCCAGCGCATAGAACAGCGACAGCGCCGGCGTGTTGGGCGTCTGGTGCTTGGCGAGGTACTTCTCGAACTCGACCAGGTCGAAGTAGATGCCGCGGCCCCGCGCCTCGCGGGCGCGGGCCAGCACCGCGTCGTTGGCGACGCCTAACGCAAGACCGGGCGGCAGCGCCAGGGCTTTCTGCGAGCCGGTGAGCACCATGTCGAGCGCCCAACCGTCGGTCTCCACCGGGGCGCCCGCGATGCCCGTGACGCTGTCGACCAGCACCACGACGTCGCCGGCCTCGTGCACGACGCGGGCGATCTCGGCAATCGGATTGAGCACGCCGGTCGCCGTTTCGGAGTGCACGACGCTGACCGCGTCGTACGACCCGCCGCGGAGCGCCGCGGCCACGCGGTCCGGGTCATGCGCCTCGCCTAACGGGACCCGCAGCGCGTCGGCCTCGAGGCCGCAGGCGAGCGCGATCTGATAGAAGCGCTCGCTGAAGGCCCCGTTCACCAGCGACAGCACCCGGCGCCGCGCGCCGTTGCGCACCGCGGCTTCCATGAGCCCGGTGGCCGACGACGTCGCGATGACCACCGGGCGCGACGTTCGGAATACGTCGCGCAGCGCCGGCTGCATCTCGGCGATCAACTGCTCCATCGGCTTGCCGCGATGGCCGATCATCGGGCGCAGCTGCGCCTCCAGAACCTCGGCGCGCACTTCCGTCGGGCCGGGCAGGAAGAAGCGTCCGAATCGCGGACGCGTGACGACGATGCGTTCTTCACGGTCGAGTGTGGCGTGCGTCATGGTGTGCTCTCCTCGAGCGTCTGACCGGCCAGGAGTGCGGCGCCGCGGTCGAACACGGCGCGCGCCAGTGGGGAACGCGGGGGCACGCCGCCTAACGCCAGCGGAACCACCGGCGCGAGCGACGGTCCGTCGATGACGAGGTCGGCCCGGTCGACCACGTCGCTTCGCCTAACGACGCCCGCGAAGGCGATGAACGCATCCACCGCCGGACGGGCCTCGAGATCGGTCGCGCCATCGCCCACCAACATCGACGGACGCGGTGCCGGCGGGTCCCACCCGACAATGACCGCCCGTTTGCCGCCCGAGCGCGCGAGCGGCGATGCCTCATCGAAGCCGCAGTACGATCCGTCATCGCCGAAGCGAAGATCCACCGCCGCGACACGGTCGTCCGGTACGCCCAACGCACGCGCGACGGCGAGCACGGCAGGACGAAGGCCCCCGGAGAGGATGCGGACCTCGATGCCCTCGGCGTGCAGCGCGCGCACTACCTCACGCGCGTCCGGCACGAGCGTCGCGACGTACCGGTCCGCCAGCGCCTCGAGGTCGCGGCGCGCCGGCTGCGCCAGCGCCAGGCGATGTGCGTATACCTGCTCGAGCGCGATCTGTCCCTGCATGGCGGACGCCGTAAGGCGCGCGATCTCCTGGTGATGCGCGGCGCCCAGCACCTGGATGCCTTCGATGGCGCAGAGCGTGGAGTCGCAGTCGAAGATCACGCAGCGAAAACGCACGTCTCCCGTTCGGGTGGCGAGTCGAAATGGTCGCGCAGAAAGGTTCTTCCGTTAATCTTCCTCGTGGCGCCGATCGACACCAGTCTCGCGGCGACGCCGAACCACATTGTGACGAGGGGCTTACCGGACCGGCCGTCCGTCATTAGCGTTCCGCGGTTCCTCTCCTCCAGGCGCGATACGCGGACCGGTTCGGGCCGGTGACGAAATCGCGCGACCCGAAGTTATTCCGGCATGACCGCATCCGACTCTGCCATCGTGCGTCGCGTGTTGGACGGTGACACCGAGGCTTTTGCGATCCTCGTGTCCCGTCACCACGCGGCGTGCTTGCGATTGGCTACGCACGTGCTCGGCTCGCGCGAGGATGCGGAAGATGCGACACAGGAGACGTTCCTGCGCGCGTATCGGCATCTCGGCCGATATCAGGAGCGAGAGCGGTTCACCGGGTGGCTGTTTCGCATTCTCGTGAACCAATGCCGCACCACGTTGGCGCGGCGGCGGCGCGGCGAAGCGCAGCTCGCGGATGCAGGCATCGAGCTGGGATCGTGGGATGAGGACGCGGCGGAGTGGGCGGAGCGCGACGCGATGCTGCGCACGGCGCTGGCGCGGCTGCATCCGGTGCAACGTGAAGCGGTGCTCCTGCGCTTCAGCGCCGATTTGTCGTACGAGGAAATGGCGGCGGCGACCGGCGTCGGTGTGTCGGCGCTCAAGATGCGCGTGAAGCGCGCGTGCGCGCGGATGCGGGCGCTGCTCGGGGAGTCGATCCATGCCTAACGACCGCGACGAGCTGCCGCGCTGGATGCAGTCGGCGCTGCGCGAGCCGATCGCCGCACGGCCCGACCACGTGGAGCGCATCATGGCGCTGGTGCGCGGCGCGGCCCAGGCCAACGCGCGGCGTGCGCGCATCACGCGGGCCGCGCGGCTGCGGACGCTCGGCCTGGCGCTCGCGGCGAGCGCGGCCGGCGTGGCGATTCTCGCGAGCTCCGCGCGGACGATGTGGCAGTCGTCGCTGCCCGAGCCGCTGGAGGCGAGCGCGACGTACATTGGCGATTCCATCGATCCGGCGCTGCACGACACGTTCGATCTGGTGCGGTTCGCGCTGCGGGCGCGCGGCGCGTCGCGGGTGGTGCTGGCCGGCGACTTCAACGCGTGGAGCACCACGCGCACGCCGTTGTCGCGGAGCCCGGCGCCTAACGCAGAACGGTGGGCGGCCGTGGTGCCGCTGCGGCGCGACGACGTCCGATTCGCCTTCCTCGTCGACGGGACGCGGTGGGTCAGCGCGCCGCGCGCGGCCGACCGTCCGGAGGCGCCGCCCCCATCTGCCGCATCGTCGCACCGCGACTCCACCTGACGATCTCGCGCCGCTCCATTCTCTCGCCATCCTCGATGCCCATCCGAACCGCCGCGACAAGCGACTACAAGCCGTCGTATCTCGCCGCGACCATTGCGGCAGCCCTCACGTTCGTGCTGTACCTGGTAACGCTCGCGCCGTCCACCGCGATGTGGGACACGAGCGAATACATCGCCTCGGCCAAGGTGCTCGGCCTCCCGCATCCGCCGGGCAATCCCGTCTTCGTTCTGTTAGGCCACTTCTTCGGGCTGCTGCCGATTCCGGTGACCTATGCGCAGCGGATCAACGTCATGGCCGCGCTGGCCAGCGCCGCCGCGGCCGGATTCTGGTTTCTGATCACCGAGCGCGTGTTGTGGCGCTGGGTGACGCAGCGCTGGCAGCGCATCACCGGCGCCGCCGTGGCGGTGTTGGTCGGCGCGACGGCGTTCACGGTCTGGAACCAGTCGGTGGTAAACGAGAAGGTGTACACCATCTCGCTCATCGGGCTGGCGGTCATTTCGTGGCTCATGGTGTGCTGGTGCGAGAATCCGGACGATCCGCGCGCCGACCGGTGGCTGTTGCTCGTGGCGTTTCTCCTCGGGCTCGGCTACGCGAATCACCCCGCCGGATTCCTGCCGCTGCCGGCGGTGGGCATTGCGGTGCTGGTGCGCCGTCCGCAGACGCTGCTGCGATGGCGGCTGGTGCTTCTCGCGATCGCCGTGCTTGTGTTAGGCTTGACGCCCTTCGCGTACGAGCCGATCCGCGCGGCGCATTTCCCGACGATCAACGAGGGCGAGCCGACCGGGTGCCTTACGCACTTCGAGTGGTCGTGCACGTTCAGCGGGCTCACCGTGCAGCGCCTGGAAGACAACATCAACCGCAAGCAGTATCAGAAGCCGTCGGTGCTCGACCGCCAGGCGCCGTTGTCGGCGCAGATCGGGATGTACTGGTTGTACTTCAAGTGGCAGTGGCTGCGCGATGCGTACGGTCAGCACGACCGCCTGCAGAACGGATTGGCGGCGCTGTTTCTGGTGTTAGGCCTGGCCGGCGCATGGGCGCACTGGAAGCACGACCCCGAATCGTTCTGGTACTTCGCCGTGTTCTCGTTCACGGTGTCGCTGGCGCTCGTGTACTACATGAATTTCAAGTACAGCTTCTCGCAGGCGCCGCAGCTCGGGAACACGGTGGCGCGCGAGCCGCGCGACCGTGACTACTTCTATCTCTGGAGCTTTTCGTCGTACAGCGTGTGGGTGGCGCTGGGCCTCATGTATCTCTGGGAATCGCTGGCGACGATGGTGGCCGGCGCCAAGGCGGCCGCCGCCGCGATTCTGCCCAGGCGCGCGTGGCTGGCGACGTGTCCCGTGCTGGCGATCGCGTTCATTCCGCTCGTCGGCAACTGGCGGGATGCGCCGCGCTCGGGCCAGATGTTCACGCGCGATTGGGCGGTGGACATGCTCAATTCCGTCGAGCCGTACGCGATCATCGTGACCAACGGAGACAACGACACGTTCCCGCTGTGGTATGCGCAGGAAGTCGAGGGCGTGCGCCAGGATGTGATCGTGGCCGTCGCAACGTACCTGGGCACCGATTGGTTCGTTCGGCAGATCATTCGGCGTCCCATACGTCCGTACGATGCCGCCACCGGACCGGCGCGCTTTCGGGGCAAGTCGTGGCCCGTGCCGTCGGGCCCGCCGCTGCACATGACGTTCGCGCAGGCGGATTCGATTCCGCCGGTGCTGACCCTGCGCGAACCGCAGATCTTCAAGGCCGGCGACATCACGGCGCGCATTCCGGCCGGATACCTGACGCGAGACCAGCTCGTGGTGCTGCGGATGATCCGCGACACCTATCCCGAGCGGCCCATCTATTTTTCGTCGAGCGAGTACGGCGATGCGTTAGGCCTGGAGCCGTACATGCTCACGCAGGGGCTCGTGACCAAGCTCGTGCCGGCGCCGATCACGGCGACGGCGGACACCTTCCGGATTTCCGGCGGCTACTTCGACGAGAAGACGACCGAGGCGCTCTGGGACAGCGTGTACCTCGCGCCCAAGGCGCTGATCACGCAGGACGGTTGGGTGGATCGGTCGTCGGTCGGCATTGCGTACCACTACGCGATCATCGGGTCGATCATCTTCCAGGCAATGCAGGAGCATGGCGACTCCACCGCGGCGAAAACGGTCGCCGCCACGGTCGATGCCATGGCGCGGTCGGCGCGGCTGATGCGCGATGCCGGGCAGGGTTCGTCGGATCAATAGTTGGGCAGCGTCGGATCGATTTCCGCGCGCCAGCGGAGGATGCCGCCGTTGAGGCTCCAGACCTTGTCGAAACCGGCCTCCTGCAACATGCGGGCGGCCTGTGCGCTGCGCGTGCCGCCTTTGCAGTAGAGGACGGTGGTCCGGCCGCGGTCGAACGCGTCGAGCGACGATCCCACCGCGCCTAACGGAATGTGCCGCGCCCCGGGCAGATGGCCGAGCGCCCATTCGCCGGGTTCGCGGACATCGACGAGATCGATCGCGTCGCCGCGCGTGCGCCACGCCACGAGCTCCGCGGGCGTCACCTCCGGCACGCCCGGCCCGCTGTGCACGGCGCGCAGGCCGCAGAAATCCTCGTAATCGATCAGCTCGCGCAGCGTGCGCGTGCCGCACGCCGGGCATTCCGGATCGCGCTGCAGCTTGAGCGTGCGGAACTGCATGCGCAGCGCGTCGACGAGCAGGAGGCGCCCCGCCAGCGTGACGCCCGTGCCTAACAGAATCTTGAGCGTCTCGGTTGCCTGGATCGTCCCGATGAGCCCGGGCAATACCCCCAGCACGCCGCCCTCGGCGCAGCTCGGCACCAGGCCCGGCGGAGGCGGTTCGCGGAACAGGCATCGATAGCACGGGCCATCGGGCGTGGCGAACACGCTCGCCTGGCCCTCGAAGCGAAAGATGCTGCCGTACACGTTTGGCCGGCCGGTGAGCACGCACGCGTCGTTCACCAGGTAGCGGGTCGGGAAGTTGTCGGTGCCGTCGACCACGACATCGTATTCGCGCACGATCTCGAGCGCATTCTCCGACGAGAGGCGCATCTCGTACGTCTCGATGTCGGTGTGTGGATTGATGTCGAGCAAACGGTCGCGCGCCGAATCGAGCTTGGGGCGCCCGACGTCGCGGGTGCCGTGCAGCACCTGGCGCTGCAGGTTGGTGACGTCGACGACGTCGAAGTCGACGATCCCCAGGTGCCCAACGCCGGCGGCGGCGAGATACAAGCCTAACGGAGAGCCGAGGCCGCCCGCGCCGACGAGGAGGACGCGGCCGGCCTTGAGCCGCCGCTGGCCCTCGAGCCCCACCTCGGGCAACAGCAGATGGCGGCTGTAGCGCTGCAGCTCTTCGGTCGAGAGCTCCGGCAGCTGGCCGAGTCGCTGGGCGTGATCCACGGGCGCGGTTCCTGTCGCGGTCATCGCATCACCCGCCGGCGACGGTCGGGACGACAATCACTTCGTCGCCGTCGGCCACGGGCGCGGCGAATCCACCGCGAAAGCGAATGTCTTCGTCGTTCAGGTAGAACGTCACGAATCCGTAGGGCTTGCCGGCGTCATCGCGCAGCCGGGGCCCAAGGGCGGGGAAGCGTGCGATGACGTCGGTGAGCGCATCGCCCACCGTGTCGCCGCTCGCCTCGAGCGCCTGTGAGTCGCCGGCGAGACGGGCGAGCATGGTGGGCAGGTGGACGGTGATGCTCATGAGGAAATCTCCACGGTGGATGAACGTCCGGGCAATGGTGGTGCGTTCCGGTCGATGGCGTCCGACGACGCGCCGAGTGCGCATGGTTCGGAGACGAACGGCGTGGCGGCGACTCCGCGCGCCGACCAGGCGGCGGCCATAGCGGCCGCCACCTGGTCGGCGCGCTCCAGCGGGGCAATTGCCACCACCGATGAGCCCGATCCGCTGAGCGTCGCGCCGAACGCGCCCGCGGCGCGTCCGGCGGCGACGACCTCGTCGTACCACGGCACCAGCGCCCGGCGAAATGGGACGTGCAGCGGTCCCTCGAGGCCGGCCGTTAGGAGCGCCCCGTCGGCGCGCGCGAGTCCGACCACGAGCGCCGCGGCGGCGGCGGCCGCGGCCCGCGCCACGGCGTGCGGGAGGCTGTCCGGCAGCGCGGCACGCGCGCGCTGCGTGTCCACGGTGAAGTCGGGAATCGCGAACGCGAAGCGCAGGGACGCGTGGACGTCGAGCGTGGCCGTCGTGGGCTCGGCGCCGGCGGGCGACACCGCGAGCACCGCGCCGCCCAGCACCGCGGGCGCCACGTTGTCGGGATGCCCCTCGCGCTCCGCGCCTAACGCAATGATGCGGCGCGCGTCCACCACATCGTCGAGCAATGCCGCCGCCGCCATCGCGCCGGCCACCAGCGCCGCCGCCGATGAGCCGAGGCCGCGGCCCACGGGAATGTCGGAGTCGGCCGAAAAGGCCAGGCGCGATGGCAGCTCGCGCCCCGCGCGCGCACACGCGGCGCGGAAGCCGGCGACGATGAGATCATCCTCGGGCCCAATGTCGAGCGCGGCCAGCGTGCCCGACCGCCGGATGGTGATCGGTGGACCGTCGCTCGCGAAGCCGACCGACACGTGCAGCCGGCGGTGAACCGCCACGCCGATGCAGTCGAATCCGGCGCCGAGGTTCGACGCCGTGGCGGGTACCGACACCGAGACGGTCACGACGCGCTCTGGGTTTCCGCTCGAGCCGCGAGCGCGGCGACGTCGCGCAGACGCGGTTCGATCACCGGCGCCGACGCGGCGACGTCGCCTAACGCTTCCAGCGTCTTGAGGCCGTGTCCGGTGATGCAGAGCACGAGCTCGTCGTCGGGCTCGAGCCGGCCGGCGCGGGCGAGCGCCAGCGCGCCGGCCACCGTGGTGCCGCCGGCCGTCTCGGCGAAGATGCCGCAGTCCTCGGCCAGCGTGTGAATGCCGGCCACCAGCTCTTCGTCGCTCACATGCTCCGCCCAACCGCCGGTGTCGCGAATGATGCGCGCCGCCGAGCGACCGTCCGGCGGATTGCCGATGGCGATCGACCGTGCGATCGTCCGCGGAATTTCGGGCACCAGCTCGTCGTTGCCGCGCTCGACCAGGCGCGCGATCGGCGCGCACCCCGATGCCTGCGCGCCGAAAATGCGCGGCAGCGCGCCCTGCACGAGACCGGCATCGAGGAATTCGCCGAAGCCTTTGCGCAGCTTGGTGACGAGCGAGCCGCCGGCCATCGGTGCGATCACCGCGGACGGCAAGCGCCAGCCGAGCTGCTCCGCGATCTCGAAGGCCATGGTCTTGGACCCTTCGCCGTAGTAGGCGCGGAGGTTCACGTTCACGATGCCCCAGCCGAATCGATCGGCGGCCTGGGCGCAGAGGCGGTTCACATCGTCGTACGTGCCCCGCACGCGCACGAGGCGCGGCGCGAAGATCGCGGTGGCGGCCACTTTGCCTAACTCGAGATCGTGCGGAATGAAGATCCATGCCTCGAGTCCCGCGCGGGCTGCGTGCGCGGCGACGGCGTTGGCGAGGTTGCCGGTGGATGCGCACCCGATCGTCCGGATGCCGAACGCGGCCGCCGCGTTGATGGCCGTCGTGACCACGCGGTCCTTGAAC
This sequence comes from Gemmatimonadaceae bacterium, assembly GCA_036273715.1. NCBI lineage: Bacteria > Pseudomonadati > Gemmatimonadota > Gemmatimonadia > Gemmatimonadales > Gemmatimonadaceae > Gemmatimonadaceae bacterium. The sequence goes on along the minus strand of DASUHB010000037.1, from coordinate 72,848 downwards.
GACAGGGAGGGGTGCGAGACCGTGTCGTTCTTGACCCACGCGCGGGCGATGCCTAACCGGCGGGCGAGGCGCGGCGCCTCGACGAGCGGCGTGCAGCCCGTGTCCGGCGAGTACAGCGGCTCGCCGGTGATCGGCAGCCATTCGCGGTAGCGCCAGAGCGACGCGCCGCGCGCTGCGATGGTCGCGCGGTCCGGCAACGCGCGCGCCGGATCGTACACGGGTTCCAGCGGACCGAGACATTGGTCGCAGATGGCCACCGGCGCCGCGTCGTGCGCCGCGCCGCAATTGCGGCAGACGAGCGGCACCACGCCCAACGACGAGCGAGCCGCGGTCGCGGCCGGTTGTGGACTCAGGGACAGCGTCATGGCAGGACTCGGGCAAAGGGAAGCTCGACGGGCGCCGGCGCCGGCGCCGGCGTACGCCGCGCGGCGCGGATCTCCGCTTCACAGTCGGGCGCGATGGCGTAGCAGTGTTCGTCGGCCGGAAAGCGTCCGGCGCGCACGTCGGATGCGTACTCGCGTGCCGCGCGCTCGAGATCTCGGCCAATATCGGCGTAGCGCTTGACGAAGCGGGGCCGGATCTCGCCCACGAAATTGCCGAAGATGTCGTGGGAGATGACTAACTGACCGTCGACGTGCGGTCCGGCGCCGATGCCGTACACGAGAATCCCGAGCCGGTCGGCGACGAGCGCCGCCGCCTCGGCCGGCATCGCCTCGAGCAGGACCGCGAACGCACCGGCATCCTCGAGCGCCGCGGCGTCGTCGGCGATGCGCTGCACGGCCTCGAGCGTCTTGCCCTGCACGCGGTAGCCGCCCAGTTGGGCGAGGCTCTGCGGCGTTAGGCCGAGGTGCCCCATCACGGCAATCCCGGCATCGGTCATCGCACGCACCCGGGACACGACGCGGCGGCCGCCTTCGCATTTCACGGCGTCGCATCCCGCGGCAACGAACGCGCCGGCGCTGCGGACGGCGGTCTCGTCGGACGGTTGATACGACAGGAACGGCAGGTCGCCCACGACGAACGCGCGCCGCGCGCCGCGGCACACGGCGCGCACGAACACCAGCATCTCGTCCATGCCCACGCCTAACGTGTTCGGCATGCCGAGCATCGTCATGGCGGCCGAGTCGCCCACGAGGATCATGTCCACGCCGGCGCGGTCGACGAACGTCGCCGTCGGGTAGTCGTATGCGGTGATGAACACCGCCTTCTCGCCGCGCGCTTTGAGCGCGGCGAGCGTCGCCAGGGTCACCTTGGTGTCGCCCATGGGAGCCTCAGGAGATCGAAGAGAGATCCGCGGCCCACGCGCGGATGCGGACCACGGCCGTCTCGATGCGTTCGGGCGCCGTCGCGTACGAAAGTCGGAGATGCCGGTCGCCGCCGGCGCCGAACCCCGTGCCGGCGAGCGCCGCCACGCCGTGCCGCTCGAGCAGCACAGCCGCGGCCTCGTCCACCGAAAGCCCCGAGCGCTCGAGCAAGGGCGAGACATCGGGGAACGCGTAGAACGCGGCGACGGGTTCGGTGACGCGCACCCCATCGATGCCGGCGAGGCCGCGCACGAGGGCGTCGCGGGTTCCGCGCAGACGTGCGACGAGATCCTCGACGCACTGCTGCGAGCCCGTGAGCGCCGCGATGCCCGCGTGCTGCACGAACGGCGGCGCGCACGACGTGTTGTTGATGATGAGCGTCGCGACGTGCTCGACCAACGGCGCCGGCATTACCGCGAAGCCTAACCGCCACCCGGTCATCGCGTACGTCTTGGAGAAGCTGTCCACGAGCACCGTGCGGCCGGCGAGGCCCGGCCGCGATGCGATACTCTCGTGCCGGCCCGAAAATACGAGTCGGCCGTACACTTCGTCGGACAGCACGACCAGATCGTGCTCGAGCACGAGCTCGGCGATGGCGTCGAGCGACGACGGCGAGATGAGCGCGCCCGTGGGGTTGTGCGGCGCATTGAGCACGAGGAGCCGCGTGCGCGGCCCGATGGCCGCGGCGAGCTCGGACACGTCGATGCCGTCGGGCCCGGGTTGCACGCGGTACGGTACCGGCCGCGCGCCGCCTAACCGCGCGACCGACTCGTAGATGGGGAAGCCCGGGTCCGGCACCAGCACCTCGTCTCCGGCGTCGACGAGTGCGAGCAGGGTGTACAGCATCAGCGGCTTGGCGCCCGACGTGACCACCACGTTCTCGGCCGCGCACGGCACGCCGCGCGCGCCAACCGCGTCGGCGATCGCGCCGCGCAGCTCCGGGATGCCCACGGGCGCAACGTATCCGGTGAGCCCGTCGCGCAGCGCGCGGATCCCCGCTTCGACGATGTGCGGCGGCGTCGGAATGCCGGGCTCGCCGATGTGCAGCAGCGCGACGTCGCGGCCGGATGCCTGGACGCGGCGCGCGGCGGCCGCCACCGCGAACGCGGTTTCGGTGCCGAGGGCGCGCACGCGCTCGGTGGCCGATACGCCGGCACTCCGCTCAGCGTGATGCAGATCCGCAATCCTGGTTGCACTCATGGCGGTCCTCGCGACCCATGCGTTAGGCAACAAAAAAGCCGCTCGACTGAGCGGCCCGGAGACGACGTGTTCGCAGTGTGGGACTACGCGATACGCGAACGACTCCCGGGACGCTCGAAAGCGCCGGCCATGGGGTTGGTCCGCATCGTGGCGGTCTCGGCGCATCCTGCCCCGAGCCCGGGAACGTGAGCCAGCATCGAAAGCAACTGCCTCGCACGCAAAGTGCGCGAAGACGACCTGTAGAAAACGAAAATCCCGAGCGACGTGGCCGGGAGGTCGCTTTTTAGCAGTTGTTTAACGTGGCTGCAATATGCGGGCAAATCACCACGGCCTACAATTGTCTGTGGGCAACGTACGGCGCGGGTCGCCGCGTGTCAAGCGCGGAGCACTCCTGGTGCCGGTTCAGTTTGGGGCGCCGTTCCCTCATGGCTTGCATCTTCGTTCATGAAGACGCGGACACGCAGGACACAACGGACAAAGCACTGACAAAAAATCACCGCTTGGTGTTGCTCGTGTCGTGTCCGTTGTGTCCTGCTTTGTCCGCGTCTTCATGAGCGTAGCCCTCTGCCCCTCCGGCCTGCAACGAGGCTCATCGGGGTACCGGACCAAACTGTACTTCTACCGCACGCCTGATAGACGCTACCGCGCGTGGACAAATGCCACCGAGGCCACTCATTTGAGAGGCGGAATGCCGATGAGCGGATTTTACCAGTCGCCGCCCGTGCTGGGCAACCAATATCGCGACGACGTGCTGCTTCGCTCGTACCTGCGCGGCACGGCGCCGCCGGCGGTGTTGGCCGAGATCGAGCCGGAGCTCCTCGCGTTAGGCGGGCGCGCGGCCGGTGAATGGCTCGCGCTGGCGGAGCAAGCCGAGGCGGAGCCGCCGCGGCTCCGCTCGTACGATCCGTGGGGCGCGCGCATCGATCGGATCGAAACGAGCAGTGCCTGGCGCGCGCTCGAGCGCATCTCGGCCGTCGAGGGACTGGTCGCGCGCGGCTACGAGCGCGACTATGGCGCCTACTCGCGCGTCGATCAATTCGCGCGATTGTATCTGTTCTCTCCGTCGTCGGCCACGTACTCGTGTCCGTTGGCGATGAGCGACGGCGCTGCGCGATGTCTCGAGCTCCTCGCCGACGACGAACGCCAGCGGGCTGCCTGCCGGCACCTCATCTCGCGGGACCCCGCCGAATTCTGGACCGCCGGACAATGGATGACCGAGCGGACGGGCGGCTCCGATGTGTCCGGCACATCCACCATCGCCAAGCGCGATGGTGCGCAGCACCGGTTGTTCGGCACCAAGTGGTTCACGTCGGCGACGACCTCGCAGGTGGCGCTCACGCTCGCGCGTCTCGAGGGCGCCGAGGCCGGGAGCCGCGGCCTGAGCTTGTTCTACCTCGAGCTGCGCGACGAGGCCGGCCGGCCGCGCGACATGCGCGTGCTGCGTCTCAAGGAGAAGTTAGGCACGCGCGCCCTGCCGACGGCCGAGATCGAGTTGGACGGCACGCCGGCGTGGTTGGTGGGCGGAGAAGGACACGGCGTGCGCAAGATCGCGACGGTGCTGACCATCACCCGCGTGTACAACGCGATGGCGTCGGTGGCCGGGATGCGTCGCGCCATCGCGCTGGCGCGGGACTACGCGCGGCGGCGCGTCGCGTTCGGCCGGCCGCTGAGCGAGCACCCGCTGCACGTGGACACGCTGGCCGGCATGCAGGTGGAGCTTGCCGGCTGCTTCCTGCTCGCGTTCCACGTCGTGGAGCTGCTCGGCCTAACTGAGTTGGGCGTAGCGAGCGACGCCGACGCGCGGCTCCTGCGCCTGCTGACGCCCGTCGCCAAGCTCTACACCGGCAAGCAGGCCGTGGCGGTGGCCAGCGAAGCCGTCGAAGCGTTCGGCGGCGCCGGCTACATCGAGGACACCGGACTCCCGCGCCTGCTCCGCGATGCACAGGTGCTCTCCATCTGGGAGGGCACCACCAACGTCCTCAGTCTCGACGTCTGGCGCGCCATCGATGCGGATGCCGGCGTCATCGATGAGCTGTGCGCCCGCGTGAACCGCCATCTCGACGCCGCGCAGTCGGATGATCTCGCGGACGCGTCGTCGCGCGTGCGCCATGCAGCGCGAGACCTGGTGCAGATCTCGCGGCGGCTTGCCAACGGCACACCGGCCGATCGGGAGGCGGCTGCCCGTCGGTTCGCCTTTGCCATCGCGCGCGTCACGGCCGGTGCGCTGCTCATCGCGCATGCGCATCGCAGCCGGATGCTGCCCGTCGCAGCGCAGCTGGCCGACGCCGCGCGCCGATGGTCGTGCCGCGAGCTCATCCCCGCGCTCGACACCGGCGACGCACATCACGCCGCGTCGAAACGACTCGGACTGGATGCAGACTGGCCGCTCGTGCCGTAACGGGTGTGCGTGGTGGTCGTCCCATTAAGGGTTCTTCATTCACCACGCACGTCAGGCCGGAGCTCGGCGATGTCCACACCACCGCACGACGCCAAACGCGGCGTCCGCGGGTCCGTCGTCATCCTCGGCGCGGACGCTTGCCTGGCCGCTCTCCCGGCCACGCCCACACAACTGATCAACGCCTGCTTCGCGTTGGGCTACGATGACGTCATTCCCGCATCGTGGGGCGACGAGTTGCTGGCGGTGGGCTGCCTCGACCAGCTTGCCGCGCGCGGCGGCGGGCCGGCGATGGCGTGCATCTGTCCGTTAGTCCGCGAGCAGCTCCGGGGCGCGACCCGGCTGGGTGACAGCGCAGTGCGCCTCGTGTCGCCGCCGGTCGCGGCGGCGCTCTATGTTCGCGCGACCTCGCCGACGGCGCAGCGCATCACGTACGTGGGCGACTGTCCGGGCGCGGGCCATCCGAGCATCGACATCCACCTGTCTCCGGCGCAATTCCTCGCGCTGCTGGCCGAACGCGGGATCGTGCCGGGGGCCCAGCGGCCGGCGCCGAGCGATGCGGGCCGAGTCGTGCGGGACCGCCGCCGCCATTATTCGCTGCCGGGCGGCGTGCCCGCGCCCGAATGGCTCGGGTCTGAGGGCATCGAGCGAACCCTCGTCGATCCGGACGACTTGACATCGATCGAAACATCGGCGCACGGCGGACACACCTTGATCGACTTTGCGCCGCGGCTCGGCTGCGTGTGCAGCGGCGCGCTTTCGGGGTGCGCTGCGCAGGAGGCGCGCGCCGCGGTGATGGCGCACGAGCCGCCGCGATCCGGAGACGAGGTGGTGGACCACGCGGTGATGGTGTCGGTGGCCGACGAGGCGCCTGCGCGGACGACGCCCCAGGCGCGCGACGTGTCGTGGCCGGAGTTCGTGGCGGCGTTAGCCGGTGTGTGGGACGTCGGCGCCCCCGCCCCGGCCCCGGCTGCCGCTGTCGCGGGACCCGCGACAGCGGCAGCCGCGCCCGGGGCGCCACCGATCGAACGCGCGGCCGCCCTGCGGCCGCGCGTCCCCAAGCGGTTAGGCGAGGAAGGCCGGATCTTGCCGCGGGCGTACCAGGCGCGCCGCGCGGCAACCCGCAGAGCGGCGCCCGTTCTCGATGAACGGCCGGCGGCCGCGAGCGCCGAACGCCTAACGCAGCCCTCGGCGCCGCCTTATGGACCGGCGTGGGCGATGCGCCGGCCGACGCCGGCGAGCATTCCGCGCGCCCCGGTCGTGCGCGAGGTGCGCACGCGGCTCGCGTCCGCGGATCGATGGCTGCTCTCGGCGCTGGTGGTGGCGGGCAGCATCATGGTTGCCGTGCTGACGAGCGTGCTCACGGTGCGGGGGCTCGACCGACCGCCCGAGCGGTCCGCGCTGGCGGCGCCAGCGCGGGCGGAGACGGTGTTCGTGGCGGCGGAGAGCACGCGTGCGCCGGAGCTGCCCAGACCGGCGCGTCCGACGACCGCGGCAGCCCACGCTGCCCGCGAGCGCGCCGCGCCGGCGCGCCCGCACCCCACGCTCGTCGCCCAACAACCGCACCGGCAGCTGCCTAACGCAACGCCGGCCGTGGCGCCGCCGGATGCCGCGAGCCCATCCGCCCCGGTGGCCGCGCCACCTGCTGCGCAACCGGCAGCGCGGCCGCCGGCCGCTTCGCCCGCGGTGCCGCCGCCCTCGACCCCCGCGACGCCCGCGGCCACCGCCCGCGATACGACCGCCGCGTCCAACGCCCAGGTGCTGCAAGAGTTGCGGGAGATCCGCAGCGAGATCGAAGCGCGTAAACACCACGTCGACTCGCTGACCCACGCGCTCGACTCCCTCAAGAAGGTCGACCCGCCGCGCTGAGCGGCCTTGACCGGCGTCGCTCGTTCGGGGTAGCAGAAGAGATAGATTGCGTTGCGCCCCTGTCGGGTGCGATGGGACAATCGGCTACTCGAGCGGGGAGCGGAGCATGATCGGGTTTGGACGGATGGCGGCGGTGGCCGCCCTTGGTGTGTGCCTAACGATCCCGGCGGCGCGCCGCGCCGCGGTGAACCCTGCGTCGCATCGCGATGCGGGCTCGGCCGTTCGCGATACGACGACATTCATGACCGTGGATGCCGCGGCCAAGAAGGTGAGCCTTCGCCTGTACGCCGCGTACGGCAGCGAGAACGGCGGGATGAACTTCAACGGTGGGTCGCGCGGCAACCAGACCATCACGATTCCGTTGGGCTGGACCGTGCACATCGATTTTCAGAACAAGGATGCCATCCCGCACTCCGCGATCCTGCTGCCCGACCACATGCCGCTGCCCATGCAGCCGGACAATCCGGCGATCGCGCGCGCCTACACCAAGGACGTGACCGCGGGGATCCCGACCGATGGCACCGATACCATGGATTTCACGGCGCAGCCGGCGGGCAACTATCTGATCGTGTGCGGCGTGCCCGGACACGGGCCGAGCGGCATGTACATCAAGTTCGTCGTGTCGGCCGACGCGAAAGCCCCGTCGTACGAGCGCTGACGCCTAACGGAAGCAAAAGCGTCGCGGATGCACGACACGCCGGGGAAGGCTCCCCGGCGTGTCGTGCGCGCGGTGCTCGATGCGAATCAGTTCGGTCCGCCCATGCCCGGCCCGCCCATCGCCTTGTAGCCCGCCGGCGGCGTGAACTCGGAGGCCGGCAACGACTGCGCCTTGATGCTCGTCGCGACAAACACCTCCTGCGTCGCGCCGTTTTTTGTCGTCGTGACCTTGAGCGGGAACATGCCATCCTTGGAGCCGAGCATGTTCTTCATGATCGAAAACATCTTGGACCCCTGGCTCGCATGTTGGCCGCGTCCGGGCGCGTCGAGGAGCATGAAGTTGCCCATGTCGGTCGCGATGCATGCGTCGGATTCGGTGTGTTCGTCGGGGTCGACGGCATGATACACGGTGCAGGTGTGTCCGGCGATCGCCTCGGTCTTGCCGGTGTCGGTGATCTTCATCTTGTTCAGCGCCTTCTGTGATTCCGCCTGCATCTTGTCGAGCGGCATCGTCATGTACATCTGTTGGGAATCCATGACGATCGTGGCCGTGTTCTGGCTCTTGTTGTAGATGACGCTCATCGTGCCGCTCTCCTTGTCCTGCATCACCATCTTGGCCATTCCGCCGGGGCCCTGCAGGTACTGCATCTGGCTGGGAACGCTCTCGTCCTTCATGTTCTGCTGATTCTGATAGGTCACCACGCCTTGCCATTGGGCGCCTAACGGAGCAGCGGCCAGAACCGCGGCCGCCATGGCAGCGAGCGGCGCGCGCGTGAAACGGTGTGCCATCTGCGGACTCTCCATCCAGGGTAAAGGGGGCGTGTGTGTCGGGATCGCTGCCCCGACAGTAGCAATCGCGGTCGTGGTGCGCCACACCGCCCAACGGACGGCCCCAACGGACTCAGCAATGGAACCGTCGGCTATTCATCGTCGACCACGTACGTAAAACGGATGTATCGCTCGGATTCTCTCACCCCGGCGTGATGCGTGCTGCGATTCGGTCGGAAGGTCGAGATCGTCGTCGCCTGCGCCATCGTTCCGTGCGCACTCGAGGTCTTACCGGCCTCGACAGTGTTGCGCTGGTTGAAGCGAGTCCCGAGGCGCCGCGGTGACGCCATTGCGCCGGGCCGCATAGCGCACCACGTCGATCGATTGTTGATGCGGGCGCCCTTGGTGTGGCATTACACGTGTCTGCGGCGGGCAACCGTGCTGGCCTTCCTGCTCCGCCGCGACGGACGCGACGCCGATGTCGTGCTCGGCGCGCGCCGTCGTGCCGGCGGCGAGCTCGAGGCGCACGCGTGGGTCAAGTGCGACGGAGAGGATCCGTTCCTCGAGCACGGCGACGTGCGCAGCTATCGCGCGCTGCGCACGCCGTCAGATCCGGCGTCTCACGACCCCTGACAGTCGCTCACCTCATGCGTCTCGAGATCGAGCGTGCAGGTGAGACCGCCAACCATCAGCGTGACGTCCTGGGTGCCGTTGAAGGTGATCTCGGCGCGCCGTGTCACCGTGCGGGTCTGCGTGCGCGTGGCGCGATCGGCTTCGAAGTGCACCGTCAGGTTGTGCACGATCGTTCCGCTCACCGGCCAGATGTTCTGGGAGCGCGGCATCTCGAAGGTCACGTTCGTCGCCGTGTCGTACGAGAGATAATGCCAGTGGCGCGTCACGTTCTGCCCAACGAACATCGTGCTGTCCTGCCGGACGCCGACCCTGTTCCAGATGTGCGTCACCGGCGTGCTCGAGCGGTCGATGCTCAGGTTGGCGGTGTCGTTGCGGTTCACCCAGACCGTGCGGAAGGGAAACCAGCCTTGCGTGTACGATCCCGCGAGCTGATGGGTGTGGTTCACCGAGTCGGTGGCGGTGGTGAAGCCGAGCGCGACCGTCGTGCCGTCCCAGAAGCGTTTGCGGTTCGTTAGGCTCAGACCGCGCCACGTGCCCGTGCAGGTGAACCATCCCTGTCCATCGGGACCGCTGCAGTCGGTGCTCACGCTGCGGTTCACGTCCAGCGTAAGGCCCGGCGCGGGAACGCCCAACGCGCCGTTCACGCCATCCGATTGTTCGTCGTCGGTCATGAGGTCGACGGAGGTCGCCATGGCATCGCCGACATCGTTCGCGACGCCGCTGTCGATCGATGCGTTGGGCACGAGGCTGGACGGCGACGTCGCGCCATCGCTGCTGCACGCCGCGAGGCCGCCGATGCACGCGGCCGCGCCGAGACATACCACACGGTAAATCGGGTTCATACGCTCCTCGTCAGAGAGTGCTTGTGCTCGTAAGACGAAGGCAGAGGTCGCGTGTTAATGCGCGCTTCCTTTTCTTTATGCCGGTCTTACGATTCAAAACACCATGCCGCCATCTCCTTTTGCCCGAACGAAGGTCGTCTGCACCCTTGGGCCCGCCAGCTGCTCGCCCGATGTGCTGCGGAGCCTGATGGATGCGGGCCTCAACGTCGCCCGCATCAATTTTTCACACGGGACGCACGAGCAGCACTCGGCGACGATCGCGACCGTGCGCCGCATCGCACGCGAGCTCGACCGCCCCGTGGCCATCCTCGGCGATCTGCAGGGCCCGCGCATTCGCGTCGGTGATTTGCCGGCGCCGGTCGAGCTGGCGCCCGGCGCCGACATCGTGCTCGTCCCCGAGGATCAGGTGCGCGACGGCGAGATCCCCGTCACCTATCACGCGCTCGCCGATGATGTGAGCGTCGGCGATCGCGTGCTGATTGACGATGGACTCATCGACCTCGTCGTGTTGGATGTGGCCAAGCCGCGCGTCCGGCTGCGTGTCGTGCACGGCGGACAGCTTCGGAGCCACAAGGGGATCAACCTGCCGGGCGTCGACGTGTCGGCGCCGTCGATCACCGACAAGGATCGCGCCGACATCACGTTTGCGATCGAACAGGGGCTCGACTATCTGGCGCTGAGCTTCGTTAGGCGGGCGGACGACATCGCCGAGCTGCGCGGGCTCCTCCCGAAGGATCTGCTCATCGTCGCCAAGATCGAGAAGGACACCGCGCTGGCGAACATCCGCGCGATCCTGGAAGCATCCGATGCGGTGATGGTCGCCCGCGGCGACCTGGGTGTCGAGCTGCCGTTCGAAGAAGTGCCGTTCGCGCAGAAGCGCATCATCGCGCTGGCCAATGCGTTAGGCAGGCCGGTGATCACGGCCACGCAGATGCTCGAATCGATGGTGACGCATCCGCGCCCGACGCGCGCCGAGGCCAGCGACGTGGCCAACGCGATCCTGGACGGGACCGACGCCGTGATGCTGTCGGCCGAGACGGCAGCGGGCGAGTATCCGCAGCTCGCCGTGCACGCGATGACCCGCATCATCCTCGAGATCGAGCGGCGCCCCATCCCGCAGGCGGCGAAAGTGCTCGCGCGCCGGGAGTCCGATGCGGCCGTGTCCACCGAAGACGCCATCGCAGCGGCGACGGCGGCCGCGGCGAGCTCGCTCGATGCGCCGGTCGTCATGGTGTTCACGAAGAGCGGATTCACCGCGCGCATCGTGTCGGCGCACCGACCCAGCGTCCCCATCTGCGCCATCACGGATGTCGAACGGACCTACCGGCAGCTCGCGCTCGTGTGGGGCGTGCACCCGGAGCTCGTGCCGACGGCCGCGACCTACGAAGAGATGTTCGAGCACGGCAGCCGCGCGGTGAAGGCGTCGGGGTTTGCGAAGGCGGGCGACCGGATTCTCGTCACCGCCGGCGTCCCGTTCGATGTCCCGGGCACGACCAACCTGCTGCGCGTCGAGCACGTGTGAAGCTGACATTTTTAGGCACGGGGACGAGCTTCGGCGTTCCGCAGATCGGATGCAACTGCGCCGTGTGCCGGTCGCCGGACCCGCGCGACCGGCGAACGCGCTCGAGCGCGGTGATCGAAACCGACAGCGGCACGCGCCTCCTCATCGATACGGCGCCCGAGTTGCGGCTACAGCTCATCGCCAACGACATCGATCGCGTCGATGCGGTGTTGTTCACGCACGAGCACGCGGATCACACGCACGGTATCGATGACCTGCGCGCGGTCTCGGTGCGGCGCGGTGCGCCGCTGCCGCTCTATGGCTCCCCGCGCACGCTCGAGCAGCTCGCCCAACGATTCCCCTACATTTTCGACGATGAGGTGCGCCCACCGGCGGGCACCTCGAAACCGGAAGGGCACGCGCATCCGCTGCGCGACGGCGAGCCGGTGCAGATCGGCGACGCCGTCGTGCTTCCGGTGCCCGTGCCGCACGGAGAGCTCCCGGTGCTGGCCTATCGCGTTGGGCCGATCGCGTATGTCACCGACGCAAAGCGGATTCCGCCCGATGCGATGGACGCGTTTCGCGGCGTGGAAGTGTTGGTGCTCAACGCGCTCTTGCGCACCTCGCATCCGACCCATCTGAGCGTTGCCGAAGCGATCGAAACCGCGCGGGCAATCGGCGCAACGCGCACGTACTTCACGCACCTCACGCATCACAATCGCCACGCCGATCTCGAGGCCGAGCTTCCGCGCGGGATCGCGCCGGCGTTCGATGGCCTTACGGTCAGGGTCGACGGATCGTGACGCCCCTTGCGGGCGCTGGCTCGGTCGGTCAGAGTTCTTCTCATGCCGCTGCGCGCGGCATGACAGTGTCGTCTTTCGCGCTTGGGGGGCTGGGTGCATCAGTTCGGCAATGACGTCAAGGTCGAACACGGTCGAGTGACGCTCGTGAACGAGGCCGTGCTCCAAACAGAAGCGATGGACGAGCTGGTACGGGAGGCGGTGTTCGGGCAGGGACAAACGAAAGATCACGCCCAGTGGCTGCTGTGGGAGATCGGCCAGGCCGCCGGCGTGCGTCCGTCGAGCATCCACGATTTTTATCTCGCGCGCGGCGAGGGCAAGACGCACGGATTCACCGTGCCGGCCATCAACGTTCGCGGCATGGCGTACGACACCGCACGCGCCGTGTTTCGCACTGCCGTCAAGCAGAAAGCGGGCGCGTTCGTCGTCGAGATCGCTCGCTCCGAAATTGCCTACACGGACCAACGCCCGCGCGAGTACGTCGCGGTCATGCTGGCCGCGGCGCTGCGCGAAGGATTCCGCGGGCCTCTGTTCGTGCAGGGCGATCACTTCCAGGTGAACGCCAAGAAGTTTGCCGTCGACCGGCGGGGCGAAGTCGCGGCCGTCAAGCAGTTGGCACAGGAAGCGATCGCGTCCGGCTTTTTCAACATCGACGTCGACACATCGACGTTAGTCGACGTCTCGCTCGCGACACTCGACGAGCAGCAGCGGCTCAACTATCAAACGGCCGTGGACATCACGCGCTACATTCGCGAGATCCAGCCGGATGGTATCACGATCTCGGTGGGCGGCGAGATCGGAGAAGTCGGCGCGCACAACAGCACCGTCCCCGAGTTGCGGGCGTTCATGGATGGATTCAACGCCACGCTCAAAGAGAGGAGCGGTGCGGCTGTCGATGGTCTCTCGAAGATCAGCGTGCAGACCGGCACGTCGCACGGCGGCGTGGTGCTGCCCGACGGCACCATCGCGGCGGTCAAGCTGGATCTGCCGGCGCTCGAAGAACTGTCGAAGGTTGCGCGAACGGATTACGGCATGGCGGGCGCCGTGCAACACGGCGCGTCCACGCTCCCCGACAACGCGTTCAACAACTTCCCGCGCGTCGAAGCCTGCGAGATCCATCTTGCCACGAACTTCCAGAACATTCTCTACGACCACATGCCGGATGCCTTACGGAGCCGGATCTACACGTGGCTGGACGAGAATGCGAAGGAGGAGCGCAAACCGAAGGACTCCGACGAGCAGTTCTATTACAAAACGCGCAAGAAGGCGTTGGGACCGTTCAAGCGGGACATCTGGGATATGCCGGCGTCGGTGAAATCGGAGCTCGCCACGGCCTACGACCAGACCTTCGGCTTTCTGTTCGAGCAGTTGCGCGTGTCGAACACGGCGGACACGGTCGCGCGCTTCGTCAAGGCGCCGACGATGCATCGTGCGCCGGGGGCGCCGGTCGCCGTGCACGCGGCGCCGGACGACGCGGAGGCGGGCGAATAACCAACGCCGTCGAAGCGCGCTGGCATGCGGCGCTCGAGCGCCTGGCCGAGCACGCTGCACACGAGCTCAAGAATCCGCTGAATGGACTCGCCCTCAACCTCGAGGTGCTGCGCGCCAGGCTGGCGCGAGGCGTCGACGCGGCGAGCGTCACGCGATTTGCGGATGCGGCGTACCTCGAGCTCGAGACGCTGACCGAGCGAATCGAGGCGCTGCTTGCGTTGGCGCGTCCGCCACGTGAGCCGATAGATTTGCACCAGATGCTCAAGCGGCTCGCTACCCTGTACGGCGCGGCCGTTGCGGCCGAGGGTGGATCGCTCTCGGTCTGGTCGGCACCGGATGTGCCGCTCGAGACAAAAGCGGATTCGCACGCCGTTCGACTCGTGCTGGCAGCGGCAGTGGACATGGTGACGCTCCCCGCGGGTGAGGCAGAATGCGGCGTACGACCCGGTGAGCGGGACGATGAGATCGCAGTGACCGTGATTCGGAAAGGAAGCACGGGCGATGCGCGGCCGACTGGAGAGAATGCGCTGCGGCTGAGCGATGGCGTGAAAGACGCTGCGCTCGAAGCAGGTCTTCGGGTGGTCGATGGAGTGGAGGGCGTTACTATCATTTTCCCCCGCGCCGATTCCGGGCGAGAGGAGTTGCAAACCTAAGCCATGGATACGCCCAAGATTCTCATCGCCGACGACGAACGCAGCATCGCGGCCGGCCTGAGTGCCGTCCTCGAAGAAGAAGGGTATGCGGTCGACGTCGCTCCCGATGGACAGAAGGCGCTCGAGAGCCTGCTCGCGGGCACGTTCGGCGTGATCCTGGCCGACCTCAAGATGCCTAAACTCGACGGACTTGCCTTGCTCCAGGAAATGCAATCGCGCGAGATCCCAAGCGAATGCATCATTATTACAGGCCAGGCCACCGTCGACTCCGCGGTGCAGGCGATGCGGCAAGGGGCGTACGATTACATCGAGAAGCCGCTCACCGCGGAAAAGCTGAATCGCCTCAAAGCGCTCATCCCGAAGGCGCTCGAGAAATTTCAGGTGAAGCAAACCAACCGCGCACTGACATCTGAGCTGCAGGCACTCACGCACTATGGTGAACTGACCGGCCAGTCGGATGCGATGCGCAACGTCTATCAGGTCATCGACGCGGTTGCGCCGTCGACGGCAAGCGTGCTGATTCTCGGCGAGTCGGGAACGGGCAAGGAATTGGTGGCGCGGGCTCTTCATCAGAAGAGCGAGCGCGCGCGCGGGCCATTCCTCGCCCTGAACTGTGCTGCGCTGCCCAAGGACATTCTCGAGAACGAGTTGTTCGGGCATGAGAAGGGCGCCTTCACCGGCTCGACCAACGAAAAGCCGGGTGCGTTCGAGATGGCGCACGAGGGCACGTTGTTTCTCGACGAGGTCGCGGAAATGGCGCCCGACATCCAGGTCAAGCTGCTGCGTGCGCTCGAGTCGCGTCAGGTGCGGAGACTGGGCGGGAAGAAAGAAATCGATGTCGACATCCGCGTCGTCGCCGCGACGAATAGAGACTTGCAGAAGGCGCTCGCCGCAGGCGAGCTGCGCGAGGACCTGTACTACCGGTTGGCCGTCGTCGAGCTGTATTTGCCTCCTTTACGGGAACGGATGGGCGATCTGCGCTTGCTGGCGACGGAGTTTCTGGCGCGGTTCTCCCAGCAGAACGGGAAGAAAGTGACAGGATTCGATGACGCCGCCATTGATTGGATTCTCTCGTATCAGTGGCCGGGGAACGTGCGCGAGCTGAAGAACGCCGTGGAGCGGGCGGTCATCATGTCGCGCGCCGCCACCATCGGGCTGACCGATGTCGTTCCACGCCATTTGCGCAATTCGACCGAGGCGCCGGCGGCGGTGTCGCTTCCTGTCGGATCGACATTGGCCGATGCACGGCGACAACTTACGCTCAAGACGTTGTCGATGACCGGAGGCGACGTGGAACGCACGGCGCACATGCTGGGCGCCACGCCGGGAGAGGTTCGCGCCGAACTCACCGCGCTGGTGGACCCGGCGGAAGACGACGCCGAGCCCGATGCGGCGGCGCGAAACGTGAAGAGCTTCGGATCCGTCAAGGACAAGGACGTGGTCCGACAGAAATCGAAAGGTCGCCGGTGAAGAGACATGGAGATGAGGACATGAAGCACAGGACGCGCTACGAAGACGATGACGAGCCGTACGTCGTGATCGAACGCCGCGGCAGCGGCGCGACGTCGTTCCTCGTCGGGCTCGCGGTCGGGGCAGGCGTTGCTCTGCTGTTCGCGCCGCAGACCGGCGAAGAGACTCGCCGCCAACTGCGCCGGCGCGCGCGCCGCGCGGCACACCTGGCCCGCGATGCGGCAGGCGATCTGTCGGACAACGTCGTCGACCGATACGAGCAAGCCAAGCGGAGCGTGGAAGACCGGCTCGACTCGGCCCGCGAGGCGCTCGAGATTCGCAAGCACCAGGCACAGGAAGCCTTCCGTGCAGGGCGCGAAGCGGCGCAGCAGGCGCGGCTGGACCTCGAGGCGCGCATCGCGCAATCGAAGGCGAACTACCGCGCCGCCACCAGCCAGGCACGGGTCGCGCGGCGATCCACGCTCTCGCCTAACGAAGACGCGAAGAACTCGGCCGACCGGGAGTCCGAGTAGGAGCTCCCATCTCTTCTTCCTTCGTTGGGCCGACGACCGCGGCCCCCGCCATGCCCAACCAGCCGGTGTCTCTGCCCCGACGTTTTTGGGCGGCAACGAAGGATTACGCCAAGCGAATCTGGGACAACGCGGGCGAAGACAACATCTTCTTCCTCGCCGGCGGCATTGCGTTCAACATCCTGCTGGCCGCCGTCCCGTTCGTGCTGCTCCTGTTCTCGGGACTCGGCTATCTCCTCAACCAGTCCGAGGCGCAGTCGGCGGCGAATCTGTGGCGCTTCATCGATCAGCTCCTGCCGCCGCACAGCCAGAATGCCAACTCGCCAATCTACAAGATCATCAATGATGTGATCCGCGCACGGCGCTCGGTCGGCATCTACAGTCTGATCGGATTCGTGTGGTTCTCGACGCGACTGTTCGGCACGCTGCGCAGCGTGCTCGCCGACGTCTTCGACATCGAGCACGAGCGCAGCATCATCGCCGGGAAGGTGTTCGACATCGAGATCACCGTGGTGAGCACGATCCTCTTCGTGGCATACACGGCGGTGAACGCCTATCTGCGGCTCGCGACGACGCACGGCGTCGCCGTGCTGCAGCGGATCGGCTTGCAGAAGGACGTGATGGGCCGCCTCGAGTACGCGATCGGCTCGGTGATCGCATCGGCCTTCATGGTGCTGCTGTTCTTTTCTCTTTACAAGTTTCTGCCCAACCGAAAAATCCGATGGCAATACGCGCTGCTCGCTGCCATCGTGACGAGCGCGTTGTTCGAGCTCGCCAAGGCGTTGTTCACGTCGTACGTTGGGCGGTTCAATCCGGGCAGCTTGTACACGGGCGCGCTGACGGCCCTCGTCGTGATCGTGATGTGGGTCTATTATGCAGCGGTGATTTTCATCCTGGGCGGAGAAGTCGGCCGGGTGTACGAGCTGCGCCGCGTGCGGCGTCTCCAGCGCGAGACGCTCGAGGAGTAGCCGTCGCACCCGGACGGTTGCTGCGTTCTCACTTTGGGTACTATGCCGATCGATCTTCGTAGCGATACCGTCACGCGTCCGACTGCTGCAATGCGGCAGGCGATCGCCACCGCCGAAATCGGCGATGATGTGCTGGACGGCGATCCCACCGTCAGAAAACTCGAGACGCGCATCGCCTCGTTGCTCGGGAAAGAGGCGGCGTTGTTTTTCCCGAGCGGCACCATGGCCAATCAAACCGGCGTGTGGCTGCTCTCGCGTCCCGGCACCGAGATTCTGCTCGGCACGGGGTCGCACGTGATGATGTACGAGGCCGCCGCGGCCGCCGCGCTGTGCGGCGCACAGGTGCGGCCGGTGCAGGGCGCCGACCTGGTGATGGACGCCGAGTCGCTGCGCGCGGCGATCAGGCCATACACGCCGTACACGATGTCGGCGAGCCTGGTGTGCATCGAGAACACGCACAACGGCGCGGGCGGTGTGATCACCCCGCTCGACGAGATGCGCGCCATTCGCGACGTGGCGCGCGAGCACTCGTTAGGCGTCCATCTCGACGGCGCGCGGCTGTGGAATGCGCACGTCGCGTCGGGCACGCCGCTGGCGGACTTCGCGGCCTGCGCCGACACCGTGATGGTCTCCTTTTCGAAGGGGCTCGGCTGCCCCGTTGGCGCGGCGCTCGCGGGGCCGGCGCCGCTCATGCGCGAGGGATGGATGGTGCGCAAGCGGTTCGGCGGCGGCATGCGGCAATCGGGGTTTCTTGCCGCCGCGGTGCTCTACGCACTCGACGCGCACATGGAGCGGCTGGCGGATGACCATGCGCGCGCGCGCCGGTTCGCGAAATCGGTGGACGGCGTGGAGGGCATGCGCGTCGTGCCGCCGGACACCAACATTGTGATGATCGACTTGCCGCCAGGGTGCGAGGCGAGCGCCGTCGCCGAGCGCGCGGCGACGCAGGACGTGTTGATTTCGGCGTGGACGCGCACGCGGTTGCGCGCCGTTTTTCACATGGACGTGGACGACGCGGGCACCGAAAAAGCGGCGAGAGTGATCTGCGGCGCGTAGTCAGTCGGGGCGCCGACGGCCCTGCCCGGGTTTGACCGGCTTTGTCTGGCTTCGTCCGCTCTTTATATTTCGCGCGTCCCAGGTCCCGAAGGGCGTCAGCCCACCAACTCCGTCAGGACCGAAAGGTAGCAGCGGTACGTGGTGTCGAGCGCAGCTTCGTCAGGCCTGGGGCACTGGGGGAAGATCCAGGGAATCGCGACCTCGGTCGCGTCGGGACTCGTGGTCCCAGCCAATGTGCGTCATCCCTGAGCGACGATTGCCAACGCGGTCGTAAAGCCGCACTTCCCCCAGCGCGGGACCCTTCTGACTATGTATCTCTCACTCGCGCGCAAATATCGTCCCCGCACGTTTGCTGACGTGGCGGTGCAGACGCACGTGTCGAACACGCTGCGCGGCGCGATCGCGCGCGGACGTGTGGCGCACGGGTACCTCTTGTGCGGCCCGCGCGGCGTCGGGAAGACCACGCTCGCGCGGGTGCTGGCGATGGCGCTCAATTGCGAGAATCGGTCGCCCGAGGGCGAGCCGTGCGGCGAGTGCGCATCGTGCACGCGCATCTGGGGCGGCTCGGCGAGTCTGGACGTGATCGAGATCGATGCGGCATCGAATCGCGGCGTCGATGACGCGCGCGAGCTGCGCGAGCGCGCGATGTACGCGCCGTCGGGCGACGAACGATACAAGGTCTACATCGTTGACGAAGCGCACATGCTGACGCGGGAGGCGTGGAACGCGCTGCTCAAGATTCTGGAAGAGCCGCCGCCGCGCGTCGTGTTCGTGTTCGCGACCACGGAGCCGCAGAAAATCACGCAGACCGCGGCGCCGGTGATGAGCCGGTTGCAGCGGTTCGACTTCAAGCGCATCGGGACGGCCGACGTGCGCGCGCGGTTGGCCAGCGTGCTCGCGGCTGAGGGCATCGAGGCGGAGCCGGACGCGCTGATGCTGCTGGCCCGCGCGGCGGACGGGTCGATGCGGGACGCGCTGAGCCTGGCCGACCAGTCGCTATCGTTAGGCGACGGCACGCTCACCGCGCAGCGCGTGCGCGATGCGTTAGGCCTGGTGCCGGAAGACGAGGTGCTGGGCGTGCTCGACATCGTGGCCGAGCGCCGGGCGGCGGACGTGTTCCCCGCGGTGGCGCGCCTGGCCGATGCCGGCGCCGATCTCGGACTCTTCCTCGCCGCGTTCGCCGAGGCGCTCCGGGCGGCGCTCGCCATGTCGTTGGGCGGGGATGGCGGCGACCTGTCGGAGACGCTGCGCGATGGGCTTTCGGCGCGCACATCGCGCTTCACGCCCGGCGATCTGGTGCGGATGCTGACCGCGCTCACCGACCTCGAGCCCAAGTTCCGGCGGAGCGGGCAGCAGCAGATTTTGCTCGAGACGCTGCTGGTGCGGTTCGCGCTGCTCGATCGGACGGTGGCGATCGAGGATCTGCTGCGCGAGATGGGGCCCGGCGGCGCGTCGGGGGACGACGGGACGCCGGCCCCGCGGGCCCCGTCGGGCCCGCGGTCCGCCCCGTTAGGCGACGCGCCGCCGCCGCGTGACCGCGGCGGCGCCGCGCCGCCGGCGGCCGCCCCGCCGAAGGCCGCGCTCGCCGACGCCCCGGCGCGTGCCCCAGAGCCGCGTCCCGACCCGCCGGCGGCCGCTCCGCCGGCCGCCGCCCGGCCCTCCGCGCCGGCATCGCGGGACCGGGCGGGGGTCACGCTCGACCGCCTAACTGAACACTGGGACGACATCGTGTCGCGGCTGCGCGCCGAGGGCCGCATGGCGCTCGCCGGTGCCGTCGAGCACGCCAGGCCGGTGTCCGTCTCGGCCGCCGGCGAGATCGCGCTCGAGCTCGAATCCGCCGGCGAGGTCTTTCAGCAACCCCTCGCCTCGAACGCGCCGGACGTGCTGTCGGTGATCGGCGCGCTGCTCGACGGCGCGACACGCCTAACGGTCCGCCTGGCGGATCAGGGGCCGGACGAGCTGCCGTCGGCGCGCCGGTTCACCGAAGAGAGCGTCCGCCGCGACCGGCTGTCGATGCTGCGCAAGAAAGATCCGACGCTCGATGCCGCCGTCGAGACGCTCGACCTGGAGCTCATGGAGTAGCTGCGGCGGGCGCACCGGCGCCGACGGGCAGCCAGCCCCATTGACTTCCTATGGAAGCCGACCGATAATGTCCCTACATAGAGTTTCTATGGAAGGACATGACACAAGCCAACGTTGAAGTTCTGCGCGGAACGCTGGACCTGCTGATCCTCAAGGCGGTGAGCTGGGGTCCCACCCACGGCTACGGTGTCGCCCGCTGGATCGAGCAGGCCACCGACGACGTCCTCCGGATCGAAGAGGGCTCGCTCTATCCCGCACTCCACCGGCTGCAGTCCCGCGGATGGATCGACGCCGAATGGGGCACCTCCGACAACAACCGGCGCGCGCGCTTCTACACCCTCACGGCCAAGGGCAGGGCGCAGCTCCGACTGGAGTCCGCCACCTGGACGCGGTTTGCCTACGCGGTGTTCGCCGCGTTGGAAGCGCCGCCGCGCCCGGCGTGATCGGAGAGCTCACGCGCCGATGACCCCCCGATCCAAGCCCGGCCGGCCGCCGGCGTGGCGCCGGTACCTCGACTTCTGGGGCTCCGACGTCGCCGCCGATGTCGACGAGGAATTGCAATTCCACCTCGACATGCGGGCCGCCGAATACGCGGCGCGCGGCCTAACGGCTGACGACGCCCGGTCCCGCGCCGGGCAGCGGTTCGGCAGCGTGGCGCGCGCGCGCGATGCCTGTACCGAAATCGATCGGCGACAGGCGCGCGCCGAGCGCCACGCGCAGGTGCTCGCTGCGCTCAGGCAGGACACCACGTATGCGCTGCGCGTCTTGCGCCGCCAGTGGCTGCCCGCGTTGGCCGCCGCGCTCTGCATCGCCGTGGGCGTGAGCGCGACCACCGCCATATTCAGCGTTGCCGACACGCTGCTGCTCCGGCCGCTGCCTTATCCGACTGGCGATCGGCTGGTGGCGATCAGCACCAAGCAGATCGGGTCGTCCTCGAGCACCGGCGTCAGCTCGTACCTCGACTATCGCGACTGGCGAGCGGCGCAGCACTCGTTCGACGACATGGCGGCCATCGGCGAGACGGACGTCACCATGCTGCACGGCGAGCCGCGGCGCGTGTCGGCATCGTTAGTCAGCGCCAGTTTCTTCCCGACCTTCGGCGTCACCGCCGAGCTCGGCCGCGTGTTCAGCGAGAACGATGACCGACCGGGCGCGGCGCCGGTGATGGTCGTGTCCGATGCGTTTGCGCGCCAGGAGTTCGGCGAGCCGTCGTCCGCGCTCGGCCAGAGCGTGCTGCTGAACGGGGTCGCGCGCACGATCATCGGCGTGATTCCGGATCGGTGGCGATTTCCGTCGCACGGCGAGGCGTGGCTCCCGCTCGCCAGCGGCGGCTACAGCGGATTCACCAACGGCGTGGACAATCCGTCATCGCGCGGGAATCGGAATCTGCAGGTGTTCGGCACGTTGCGTCGCGGCGTTTCGCTCGACGGAGCACGGCGCGAGCTGGCCGCGGTCGCGGCGCGCCTGCGGCGCGGCTGGCCCCGCTCCAATGCGGAGATGACGACGGCGGTGAGGCCGATGCGCGACGAGTACGTCGGCGAGATTCGAGGCAGTCTCTACGCCGTCATCGGCGCGACGCTGCTCGTCCTGCTCATCGCGTGCGCCAACGTCGCCGCGCTCCAACTCGCCCGCGCGGCGGCGCGGACCCGCGAGATCGCCGTCCGCACGGCGATCGGCGCGAGCCGCGGTCGCATCGTCCGTCAACTGCTCACGGAGAGCGTCGTCTTGTCGCTCGGCGGCGGCGCGTTAGGCGTGGTGCTCGCCGTCTGGGCGCGCGAGCTCATTCGCCGCGCCGTCGCGCCGTCCACGCCGGCCTGGATGACGTTCGACATTGACGGGCGCGTGCTGCTCTTCGCGCTCGCCGTGTCCGTCCTGGCCGGCATCGCGTTCGGCGTCGCCCCCGCGCTGCGGCTGGCCGACACTCGCGCCGCCACGGCGCTCCGCAACGCGACGGTCGGCGGATCGCGCTCCGGACTGCAGCGGGGGTTCGTGATCGCCCAGGTCGCGATTTCGGTCATGCTCGTGGTGAGCGCGTCGCTGGCGCTGGAAAGCGTGCGGCGCGTGAGCCGCATTCCGTTAGGCATCGATCCCGACGGCGTCGCCACCTTCGAAATCACCATGCAGAGCGCACGCTACGACCACCCCGCCGCCCGGGCACGGCTGGTGGCCGCGGTCGAAGCGCAGCTGCGCGCCATCCCCGGCGTGATCGACGCCGGCGCCGCCGACCGCATGCCGATCGACGGATGCTGCTCGCAGTTTCCCATGGTCATCGACGGCCGGCCCGTGAGCGAGGGACACGAGCCGTTCGTGACCGGCACGATCGCCACGCCGGGATACTTCGCGACGCTGCACGTGCGGGTTCTCTCCGGGCGCACCTTCACCGCGGGCGACGATGCGACCGCGCCGCGCGTGATGGTGATCAACCAGACCCTCGCCAACACGTATTGGCCTAACGGCGACGCGCTCGGCCACCAGGTCAACACCGGCATCGGTGAGGCGACCATCGTCGGTGTCGTGCAGGACGTGAAGCAGGCCACGATTTTCGGCGCGCCGGAGCCGCAATTCTTCCGGCCTTACGCTGAAGATCCCTGGACGCGCGCAGTGTTCGCCGTCCGCGCGCGCGGCGATCTTGCGCAGGTAGCGGCGGCCGCGCGCCGTGTGGTTCGTTCGATCGACCCGACGATGCCCATCTTCAACGTCAGGACGCTGCAGGACGTGTTCGACGAAGCGACGCTCACGACGCGCTCGCTGAGCAAGCTGCTCATCGCGTTCGCCGGCATCGCGCTCGTGCTGGCTGCGACCGGGCTCTACGGGTTGATCTCATTCGTCGTTGCGCGCCGCACGCGCGAGCTGGGACTCCGTGTCGCGCTCGGCGCCGAGCCATCGCGCGTCGCGCGAATGGTCATGGTCGACGCATGCGCCCTCGCAGGAATCGGTGTCGTCCTCGGCGTGGGCGGTGCGACGCTCTCCGCGAAATGGCTCGCCTCCACGCTGTACGGCGTGAGCGCGCGCGAGTCGCTGGTGTACGTGGTGGCGGTGCTCATCCTTGGCGCCGCGGCACTCGCCGCGAGTTATGGTCCGGCGAAACGCGCGAGTCGTGCCGACCCGATGGACGCCCTGCGCGCCGAGTGAGCCTTTCCCAGACTAGCTCGGTCGACGTACCTTTCCGACCATGGCTGATTTCATGAACATGCTGCGCCAGGCGCAGCAGGTGCAGGGCCGTCTGCAGGAGCTCCAGCAGGAGCTCGAGAACAAGACCGTGACCGCGTCGAGCGGCGGCGGCATGGTCACCGTCACCGCGGACGGCAAGGGACAGGTGCGCGCGGTGAAGATCGACCCGACCGTCGTCAATCCGAACGACATCGAGATGCTGGAAGACCTCGTGCTCTCGGCCGTGACGGAGGCGCAGAAAAAGGCAGCCGAGTTGGCCCAGGAAGAAATGAAGCGTCTGACCGGAGGCCTGTCGCTGCCGTTCAAGCTGCCGTTGTAAACATGTCGGTGATCGACGACCTCGCCGCGGAGCTCGCCAAGCTTCCCGGCATTGGGCGGAAGACTGCCCTGCGTCTCACATACCATCTGCTCAAGCAAAATCCGGATCAGAGCCGTCGTCTCGCGGCCGCGCTCGAGGCGCTCGTTGCTCGCGTCCGGCGATGCTCCGTGTGCAACAACCTCACCGAGCAGGATCCCTGCGCGCTCTGCGCGGATCCGCGGCGTGACGCTGGCCTTCTCTGCGTGGTCGAAGACGCGTCGGACATCGGCGCGATAGAGCGGGCGGGCGAGTTCCGTGGATTGTATCACGTGCTCGGCGGGCGCTTGTCGCCGTTGGACGGTGTTGGGCCGGAGGATCTGGCGGTTCAGTCGCTCGTGGACCGTGTGTCGTCCGGCCTGGTTCGGGAGGTCATTGTAGCGACGAACCCGAGCATGGAGGGCGAGGCGACGGCGCTGTACGTGCAGCGGCAGCTGGCGGGACATGTGCCCACGGTCTCGCGCATCGCGCGCGGCATTCCAGTGGGCGGGGACCTCGAGTACGCGGACGGGGTGACGATCGCACAGGCGATCAGTGCCCGGCGGGAGATGTGATGCGTCGATCGAGCGTAGTGGCGGTGTCGCTTGGCTTTGTCGGTGGCCTCGCGCTGGGGATGATCGTCTGGAGTCAACAGACTGAACGCTCCCGGCGCGATCTCTTCAGCATTCAGCCGTGGCGCCGGCTGGCGGCGCTTGGCTACCTGCGCGGACAACGAAGTCCACAGAATGTGCGTTTGCTGCGCGATTATGTCGCGTGGGAGCGCCATGCCAGGCTGCGCAGGCGCGGGGAGCGGATACTGCGCCGCATGGAAAAGTCTCTCGTTTAGTCCGGAGCGCTCATGCCCGTCGGTGCCGCGAGTTGGTCGTTCACCGAAGATGATTACGGCGCGATCCTGAGATCGCTCCAGCAATTTCTCTACGACAGCAACGCACGGTCCGCACTGCTCGTCGACCGGTCGGGCCAGCTGGTCGCGACCGTTGGCGAGCCGCCCCAATTCGATCCCACCGCGTTTGCCACGTTGACCGCGGCCGATTTCAGCGCCAACGATCAGCTGGCGCGACTCATCGGCGAAACCGAATTCAATTCGTTGTTCCACCAGGGCGAGCAGGAGTCGATGTATCTGGTGGACATCGCGCGCCGGGTGATCCTTGTGATTCTGTTCGACAACAGAACCACGCTGGGCCTGGTGCGCCTCAAGGTAAAGCACGCCGTGGAGGAGCTCACCCGTCTGTTCGCCGAGATGTTCCAGCGGGGGCGGGAGCAAGCGGGTCCGCCTAACATCCTCGCCGGCGCCGAGGATGAAATCGACCGGCTGTTTCAATAGAGGGGAGTGCGCAGCCGATGTCGATGATCAACTACGCGTCACGCGAGATCAACTGCAAGATCGTGTATTACGGGCCGGGGTTGGGCGGGAAGACGACCAACCTCGAGCACGTGTACGGGCGGGTGCAGCCGAACACGCGCGGCAAGCTCATCTCGCTCGCGACCGAAACCGAGCGCACGCTGTTTTTCGATTTTCTGCCGGTGGATCTGGGCACGATTCGCGGCTTCAAGACCCGGTTCCACCTGTACACGGTACCCGGGCAGGTCTACTACAATGCGAGTCGCAAGCTCATCTTGAAGGGAGTCGACGGGATCGTGTACGTCGCCGATTCGCAGCTCGAGCGGATGGAAGCGAATCTGGAGGCGATGCAGAACCTGTACGACAACATGCAGGAGTACGGGTACGACTTGACCACGATGCCTTTCGTGGTGCAGTACAACAAGCGCGACCTGCCCAACGCGGCCCAGGTGGCTGAATTGCAGAGCGCGTTGAATCCGGGCTGGGAGGTGCGGGACGCGCCCAAGCAGCGGGTGACGCCCGATCCCTACCACGCCGGCGAGAACCTCATCGAGCAGATCCCGAGCGGCGAATGGGTGGAGCGCGCCCCATACTTCGAGGCAGTAGCGGTCACGGGCGAGGGCGTGTTCGACACCCTCAAGGCCGTGAGCAAGCTGGTGCTCAAGACGCTCGCCTAACGGCTCGCGGCGGCGCCGGAGCGCGGGCGGCATGAACCTGCCTAACGCGCTGACGCTGAGCCGCATCATCGCGACGCCGCTCATCTTTCTGCTGCCGTTCGCCGACCGCTGGGAGCTCAAGCTGGCCGGCTTCGTCGTGTACGTGATCGCGGCCGTGAGCGACTACTGGGATGGCCAGCTCGCGCGCACCCGCAATCTGGTCACCGACCTCGGCAAGCTGCTCGATCCGCTCGCCGACAAAGCGCTGCTCCTCGGCACGCTCGTCCCCATCTATCTGCTGCAGGCGGGACACGGCACCCTCCTCTCGATGCGCTTCGTGACGCCGTGGGGCGACGCCGGCCTGCCGCTATGGGTCCTCGTGGTCGTGTTAGGCAGAGAGCTGTTCATGACGGTCTTCCGGCAGGCGGCCGCGCGCCGCGGCACCGTGATCGCGGCCATCGGCCCCGCCAAATGGAAAACCGGCTTCCAGTGTGTGTGGGTCGGATCCGCCTATTTCTGGTTCGCCGCCCGGACCGCCGCATTCCGCTACCAGTGGGATAGCGATGTGTGGCGGGCGTTCGCGAACTTCAACGGCGTCGTCGGCGTTGTGACGATGACGGTCGCGGTGCTGCTCACCATCTACTCGCTCGGCCTGTACCTGCGCCGGTACGGCCGCGTGTTCGCGTGAGGCCGGGCAGCGCTTTCTCCCACTGACGCTCCCATGCGCCTCGAATTGGTCACCATCGGCGACGAACTGCTGCTCGGCTTCACCATCGACACCAACGCCGCGTTCCTGGCGCGGACGCTCTCGGAGATCGGCGCCGAAATCGCGTGGCGCACGACGGTGGGCGACGATCCCGAACGCATCGTGCAGGCGGTGCGCAATGCCTTGGACAGAACCGGCGCCGTCATCACCACCGGCGGACTGGGACCGACCGCCGATGACCGCACGCGACCAGCCATCGCCCGGCTCTTCGGTCGCGAGCTGCGCATGGACGACGCGTTGATGGAGCGCATCAAAGCGCGTTTCCAGAAGTACGGATACACGAGCATGCCCGCGTCCAACTCGGTCCAGGCGATGGTGCCCGAGGGGGCGACCATTCTCGAGAATCCCAACGGAAGCGCTCCCGGTCTCTGGATCGAGGACGAGCGGGGACGATGGGTCGCGATGCTGCCCGGTGTCCCGCACGAGATGCGCTCGATGGCCACCGAGGTCATCGTCCCGATGCTCACGAGGCGCTATTCGCCCAACGGTGCCGTGGTCCTGTCGCGAACGATTCGCACGACGGGTATCGGCGAGTCCGCGCTGGCCGAATTGTTGGACGAAGACGGCCACGACACGGTCGAAGGGCTTCCGCTCGCGTTCTTGCCGGGTTGGGAAGGCGTCGACTTACGCCTTACGGCCCACGATCTCCCGCGAGAGCAGGCCGTGGCTGCGCTCGACCGCGCCGAAGCGAAACTTCGCTCGCACGCCGACCGATATGTGTACGGGCTCGACGGCGCCAACCTCGCGGCCGTGGTGCTCGATGCGTGTCGGGCGCGACGTTGGCACATCGCCACCGCCGAGAGCTGCACGGGGGGAATGTTGGGCGAACGGATCACGGCGATTCCGGGGGCGAGCGATGTGTACGTCGGCGGTGTGGTGGCCTACGAGGACCGCGTGAAGACCTCCGAGCTCGGCGTGCCCGCGTCGGTCATTCGCGAGCACGGTGCAGTGAGCGAGCAGGTGGCGCGGGCCATGGCCACGGGCGTCCGGTCGGCGCTCGGCACCGAGGTGGGCATTGGCATTACGGGGATCGCAGGACCGACAGGTGGAACGCCGGACAAACCGGTCGGGACGGTATGGATCGCGACCGATGTGAGCGGTGACGTGCGCGCATCGGGCCGCAGATATCTCGGCGATCGCGAAGATGTCCGACGCCGGAGTACGCAGGCAGCGCTCGATCAGGTTCGGCGCTCGGCGAAGGGAGTGAGTTGAGGGCTTTCGCTGCCGCTCTGGCAGACAAGCGGGGCACACCCGTTGCACCCAGCGGCCGCTCGACGGAGATTACGATTTCCCGTCGCTCGGCGCATTGCTCGGCGGGGCGGCGTGGTTCACTGCGCAAACAAGGATCGAGAGTGCCAGACGATTTCAGAACGAGTGCGTCGAAGGAGCAAGGCGGAAGGCCAGCCGACGACGAGCCGCGCGACGACACCGCGGAGGCGGGAGGCGACGCTGCGGCCGCGGTGTCGCCCGCAGAGGCGGCGCTCAAGCAACAGCTCGACGATCAGCGGGACAAGTATCTGAGGCTCGCGGCCGAGTTCGACAACTTCCGCAAGCGTGTGACGCGCGAGCGGCAGGATGTGGTGGTGCGGGCGCAGGGTGACCTGATTCGGCAGCTGCTCGATTCCGTCGACGATCTTGGGCGGGTGACGTCGGTGGATGCGGAGCGGGTGGATCCGGCGGCGCTCGTGACCGGCGTGGAGGCGGTGCAGAAGAAGCTGTTGCGGGCGCTGTCGAACGTTGGGCTCGAGGTTGTGAATCCGGTGGATCAGCCGTTCAACCCCGAGCTGCACGAGGCGGTGGCGACGGAGCGGGCGTTGTCGCCCGAGGACGATCATCTCATCGCGCAGGTGTACCAACCGGGCTACGTCTTTCAGGGGCAGCTGCTGCGTCCGGCGCGGGTCGTGGTGAAGCAGTGGTCCGAGTGACGAGCGCGTAGCGAGCATGGCGCAGAGCAAGGACTTCTACGCCGTCCTCGGCGTGTCGGCGTCGGCGTCGCAGGACGAGATCAAGAAGCAATACCGCAAGCTGGCCAAGAAATTTCACCCGGATACGAATCAGGGTGATGCGAAGGCGGCGGAGCGCTTCAAGGAGATCTCGGAAGCGTACACGGTGCTGGGCGATGAGGCCAAGCGGAAACAATACGACGAGATGCGTCGGTTAGGCGCCTTCCAGGGGTTCGGCGGCGGCGGGCCGGCCGGGACGGCGCGCCGCGGGCCGCCGCCGGGCGCGGGCGGGGCGCCCAACACGGGCGGCATCCACTTCGAAGATTTCGACATCGGCGGGTTGGGCGGGTTAGGCGAAATGTTCGCGTCGATGTTCGGCGGCGGCGGCCGTCAGGGCGCGGCGCGCAGCCGGCAGGCGGAGCGCGGGCAGAACGTCGAGGTGTCGGTCGAGGTGCCGTTCCGCGTCGCGGCGTTAGGCGGCAAGGTGCCGGTGACGCTCGAGGTGAACGAGGAGTGTCCGACCTGCCACGGCTCGGGCGCGGCGCCCGGCGCCTCGTTCAAGATCTGTCCCGAGTGCAACGGGCGCGGCGTGGTCTCGTTCGGCCAGGGCGGCTTCGCGGTGAACCGGCCGTGCCCCATGTGCCTGGGCCGCGGGCAGATCCCCACCGAGCGCTGTCCGACGTGCAACGGCGCCGGCGAGACGCGGGCGCGCCGGACGGTGAACATCACGGTGCCGCCGGGCACGGACACGGGGACGCGCGTCCGCTTGACGGGCCAGGGTGGGAAGGGCGTGAACGGCGGTCCGCCGGGCGACCTCCTGATCACGTTCCAGGTGGGCGCGGACCGGTTTTTCGGACGCGAAGGACTGGACGTAATCGCGCGCGTGCCGCTCAACATCGCGCAGGCAACGTTAGGCAGCAAGGTGCGGCTCAAGACGCTGGAGGGGAAGTGGGTCAAGCTCACGATCCCCAAGGGCACGCCATCGGGCAAGCGGTTTCGCGTCCGCGCTCAGGGCATCGAGAAGAACGGCGAGCACGGCGACCTGATCGTCGAGGTGTCGATCGTGGTCCCGGAAAAGCTGTCGCCGGAGCAGGAGGACATGCTCAAGCAGTTCGCGGCGGCGGGCGGACTGAAGTACTAGGACGGACAAGTCCGGACACTGCCGGACACCACCCGGCCTACGCGGCGAGCACCGGCAGGGTCGGACGCGCGGCGCGGGAGGCGGCGATCAGGCCGCCGCCTAACACGCGATCCCCATCGAACAGCACCAGCGACTGGCCGGGTGTGATGGCTGCGACCGGCTCGTCGAGCGCGAGCTCGATCTCGCCGTCGTCCAGCCGCACGATCTCGGCCGGAGCCGCTGGCGCGCGGTGCCGCACCTGCACCTGAACGTGGGCGCCGACGGCGGGCGGCGCGTCGACCAGCCAGTTCAGATCGCGCGCGATCACGCCGCGGCCCAACAACTCGGCGCGGGGGCCGATCACCACTTCGCGCGTCGCCGGGCGAATCGCGACCACGTACAGCGGCTCCCGCGAGCCGCCGGGAAGCCCGCGGCGCTGGCCCACCGTGAACCGCGCGTAGCCATCGTGTTCGCCTAACGCGCGGCCGGCGGAATCCACGAACGGGCCGCGCGCCAGCGCCGGCGCGTCCGCGGCCAGGTGCCGCGCCAGCACGCGCGCGTGATCGCCATCGGGAACGAAGCAGATGTCCTGGCTCTCGCGCTTCTCGGCCACGACCTCGAGGCCTAACGAGTGGGCGCGCCGCCGCGTCTCCGCCTTGGTGAGCGCCCCAACCGGCAGGAGCATCCGGCGCACCACCGCCCGGTCGATGCCCCACAGGAAATAGCTCTGGTCCTTGGCGCGATCCGCGCCGCGCAGCAGCTCGCCGGCCTCGGCGCGCGCGTAGTGCCCCGTGGCGATCCAGTCGCAGTCCAGCGCGTCCGCCTTCCGGAGCAGGTCGCGGAATTTGGTGAACGTGTTGCAGCGAACGCATGGAATCGGCGTGCGCCCCGCCGCGTACTCGCTGACGAAGTTCTCGATCACATCCCGGCCGAAGGCGCTCTCGAGGTTGAGCACGTAGTGCGGGATGCCGATGCGCTCGCAGACGCGCCGCGCGTCATCGATCGAGTCGAGCGAACAGCACGGGCGGTCGGGAACGTCGTCGCCGTAGCAGAAGAGCTTCATCGTCGCCCCGATCACCTCGTAGCCCTGCTCGACGAGCGTGGCCGCGGCAACCGACGAGTCGACGCCTCCGGACATGGCCGCCAGCACGCGGCCCCGCGCCGCCGGCATCAGGCCACCGCGTCCGCGAGGCGGCGCGCCTTGGTGACGAGCGCCGGGAACAGCTCGGCGACGCGGTCGATGCACGCGTCGGTGGTGAGCGAGCCGAGGCTCATGCGGACGGCGGACACCGCCAGCTCGCGCGGTACGCCTAACGCAGCCAGGACGTGCGACGGGTCGACGCTCCCGCTCGTGCACGCCGAGCCCGACGAGCAGGCGACGCCGGCCAGGTCGAGCGCCATGAGCATCGACTCGCTGTCCGTGCCCGGCACCGACACGCTCAGGATGTGCGGCGCACGCGGTCCGCCGCCGCCGTTCACCACCAGGTCGGGAATGCGCGCCAGCAGCGCACGCTCGAGCCGGTCGCGCAGCGCGCCTAACCGGCGCATCTCGTCCGCGCGCTCGGCCACGGCCAGCTCGGCGGCACGCGCCAGGCCGATCGCGGCGGCCACGTTCTCCGTCCCCGGGCGAAGGCCGCGGTTCTGCGATCCACCGTGCAGCAACGGCTCGCACGGCGTCCCCTGCCGCACGTACAACCCGCCGATTCCCTTGGGCGCCCCGATTTTGTGGCCGGAGAACGTGAGCAGATCGAACGGGACCGTCCGCGCGTCGATCGCCAACTTGCCGAACGCCTGCACCGCGTCGGTGTGGAAGAGCACGCCGCGCGCCTTCGCCGCCGCGGCGAGCGCCGGGACGTCCTGCACGACGCCGATCTCGTTGTTCACCCACATTACGGAGCATACGGCGACGTCGGATCGGACGAGCGCGTCGAACGACGCGCGGTCCACCACGCCCTGGTGCGACACGCCGAGGATCCGCTCTTCGGCGCCCTGGGCGTGCGCGAAGTGCACCGCGCCTAACACAGCCTTGTGCTCGATCGGCGTCGTGACCACCGCGCGCTTGCCCGATGCGTGCAGGGCCAGGAAGGGCCCGACGATGGCGGCGTTGTCCCCTTCGGTGCCGCCCGAGGTGAAGAACACTTCCGACGGCTGGCCGCCGAGGCAGTGAGCCAGACGATCGCGCGCATCGTCGAGCGCCGCGCGGGCGTCGCGTCCCCATCGATGCGTGCTCGAGGGATTGCCGAAGCGCGGGCCGTAAAACGGCTCCATGGCCTCGAACACCTCGCGCCGCACCGGCGTGGTGGCCGCGTGATCGAGATAGATGGGCTGGGGCATTCTCCAAGTTAGCGAATTCGAGCCGGTCTTGCCCGCCCTCGGGGCGCCCTCCTAGCCGAGCCACTCACCGGGCGTTTGCCCGGTGATTTCCTTGAAGTCGTCGATGAAATGGGGCTGGTCGTAGTAGCCGAGATCGTACGCAATCGCGCCCCAATTCACGTTGTGTGGATGCGCCATCCGGGCTGCG
Source organism: Gemmatimonadaceae bacterium (assembly GCA_036273715.1). NCBI lineage: Bacteria > Pseudomonadati > Gemmatimonadota > Gemmatimonadia > Gemmatimonadales > Gemmatimonadaceae > Gemmatimonadaceae bacterium. The sequence goes on along the minus strand of DASUHB010000037.1, from coordinate 40,776 downwards.
TTTGCGCGGCCGAGCGCTGCACGGGCGCGAACGACGCGCGCGAACATTTTGGGAGTCAGGCCGACGTGCGCCGCGAATTGCCGCGCCAGCTGCTGACGGGTGACGCCGATCTCGCCGGCCAACGCGGCGACCCTGAGGTTGCCGTCGGATTGGACGATGCGGCGCACGGCGGCGAGCACGGAGCGTGACACCGCGGATCCGCGGGCGAGGCGTTGTCGCACGATGTCGAAGGCGATGGCGACGCATTGGGCATCGCTCGCTGCAGCGAGTGCATCGACGTGCTCGGCCGCCTCCGGCACGAGCAGCTCGTATTCCACGTTCTGGTCGGTGAGGTCCGATGCGGGAAGGCGAAATGCCGACTGGGCGTACCCTGGCGCGAGACGAACGCCCACGTACAAACGAGGGTGCGGACCGTGCACGAGAATCGGTCGCGTCATGGCGCCCACGACGGTCGCACTCGCGACATTGCCATCGTCCACCACGAACAGGACGTCGCAGCACCCGTCGGGCAGCACGCGATGCACGGCGACATCGACGCCGCCGCTGACGCGACGTGTCCACGCGCAGACGACGACAGCGGCGAGGTCCGGAGGCGGCGCATGCTCGACGTATCCTTCCGGCACGCCGCTCTCGTTCACGTGGGGTTCCATTTTTCCAAGACGCTCAGGCGGTTCCCAGCCAGATTGATTGCATCACGCGAACTGAGAGAGATGACCATGCCCAACGTTACCAAGAAGTTGACGCCCGTGCTCATGGTGGACGCGATCGAACCGTGCCTGCCGCTGTGGACGGAGCGCCTGGGTTGGACCAAGACAGTGGAGGTGCCGGAAGGCGATCGTCTGGGGTTCGTGATTCTGGAGAAAGATGGTGTCGAGGTGATGTACCAGACCTGGGCGAGCATCGAAAACGATTTGGGTACGAGGCCGGTGCGGCCGGCGGGGACGTCGGTGGGGTTGTTCATCGAGGTGTCGGACCTGGATGAGGTCGAGCGCCAGATTGCGGGGGAGCCGGTGGTGCTGCCGCGCCGCCGGACGTTCTATGGGATGGACGAAATCGGGATCAGGGAGGCCGGCGGCCACACCATGGTATTCGCCCAACGGGCGGGCTGAGGCGGCGCGCCGCGCCTAACGCAGCGGCGTGCGGTCGTCAGGCCGAAGCGCGGCGCGCACCGGCGCGGCGTCGAGTCCGATCACCTTGAGCGGCAGCGCGACGAGATCGTAGTCGCCGTCGCGCACGTCGCGGAGATCGAGGTTCTCGAGGTTGTACCCGCCGCCGGCGAACAGCGCGTGGTGCACCTCGAGGGCCGTGCTGTGCCGCGCATCCACCGACGGTGCGTCCACTCCCAGGAGGCGGAGCCCCTGGGCGAGAAGCGCTTCGATCTGGCGAACGGTGAGCGCCGGCCAGTCGGCGGGGAACGCACCGCCGGCGATCGACGCGCCGGTATGGAGCAGCAGGCGCTCGACACGCCTGTCCGAAAGCGTATCGAGCCGGTCGAGGGAGCAGACCACGGCGGGCCCCGCAAAGACGTCGACCGGCAATGCATCGGACGGCGGCCAGGCGTCGTGCACGTGGAGCGGGGCATCGGCGTGCGTGCCCACGTGCGGACTCGTCGTGACCGCCGACAGGTTGACCGTGTCGCCGCGGGCGACCTGCTGGGTCCAGCGGCAGGAGTACGGTGTGTCGCCGGGCCATTCGGGCGTGCCCGGGCCTAACGCAATGCTGATGTCGTGCCAGCGCCCCGTCATCCGCGGGCGGCGGGCGGGGCACCGAAAAAGCGCGCGCGCACGTCCCACAACACCGGGAAGAATCGCTGCGACACCGTGCGGGCGAGGTACCGCGCGCCTAACGTGCCGCCGGTGCCGCTCGTGCCCGGGCCGATGATGCGCTCCACCAGTTGGACGTGCAGGAACCGCCAGCGCGCGAACCCCTGCTCGTACTCGAGCAATTCCTCGGCGAGGAGAAAGAGCTCCGAGGGCGTTCCGTCGCCGTAGACCTGTTCGAGCGTGCGTCCGCGGCGTTCGAGCAGGCGCTCGAACAACGACTGCAGGGTTGGCCGGTCGAGCCAGCGCTGCACCACAGCCGGCGGCGGCCCATGCTCGGAAATGGCCTGGACGAAGTGCGCGTCGCGCAAGCCCGACGCGGCTTCGATGGCGCGGAATTGCGCGCTCTGCGACCCGCTCGAGCTGCCGAGGTACCCGCGAAATTGTGCGAAGCGCTGGGGCGGTAGCGTGTCGAGTGCGGAGAGCTGATCGGCCACGATGCGCACGAGCGCATTGAGACGCTTCACGACCATCATCGCCGCCGACACGTCGGCAGCGTCGAACGCTCCCACGAGGGCATCCAGCTCGTGCAGGATGACCTTGAACCAGAGCTCGCTCGCCTGGTGCACGACGATGAACAGCAGCTCGTCCGGATGTTCCGGTTCGGAGAGCGGGCGCTGCAGGCCGAGCAGCTCATCGAGGGCCAGGTAGCTGCCGTAGCTGGCCGCTTCCTCCTTATGCCTAACGGTACGCGGCGTCAAAAGGTGGATACCTCCAGCGTGGTCACGTCATCGACGCGCATGGTTTCGGCGGTGTAGAACGGCTCGCCGTAGCGCACCCGAATGAGCGAGCCGTAATGGGCCGCCTGATGCCTGACGATCTCGATCAACGGCTCTCCGTTCGGGTACACCTCGCCCGCTTGGCGCACGCCGGCGAACTGCGATTCGTATTGGCGCACCGCCTCGAGCTTCCGCTCGAACACATCCGAAATGTCGACGACAAACGTAGGCTTGATGTAGTCCTCTCGAAACGAGAGGCAGTGAATCACCTTGTGCGGACGGTGTGCCGGCACACCCGGCTCGACTTTAGCGAGCCCCGCGATGAAACATGCATCGCGCACCAGCTCGGCTGTAACACGGTGGTCCGGGTGACGGCCGCGCTCCGATGGCGCGATGACGATGCGCGGCGTGAATTGACGGATCGCTTTCGCGACGGCGATGCGTGTCGCCGGTGTGTTGACGATCGCCGCGTCGGGAAATCCGAGGTTGACGCGCGCGCTCACACCGAGGATTTCCGCGGCGCGGCTGGCTTCTTGTGCGCGCACCTCCGCTGTGCCGCGGGTGCCGGTCTCGCCCTGCGACAGATCGATGATCGCCGTCGGGTGGCCGAGTGACTGCGATTTGAGGAGTGTGCCGCCACAGGTGAGCTCGATGTCATCGCGGTGCGCGGCGATGGCGAGCACATCGACATGTGTCATGGCGCAGAATATATCGCGCGTCGAGCCCCAAGCGAGTCGATGAGGTCGTCAGTCGCGGAACCATCTTCGGAGCCGGCGAATATGCCTGTCGTTGGTCCCGAGGAACGCGGCGCTGTCGAGCACAACCGCTCGCGCGGCGTGCGTTCCTCACAGCAGAGGAGGCCACGTGCGTGCATTTCATCTCGTCAGTCTCGGGATTGCCGGCGTCGCGCTCGCGTGCGGCGGCAGCGGCAGCAGTTCGATGAACGGCGTCACGAATCCACCGCCACCGTCGAACGGTGTGAACATCACGATCGCCGACTTCAAGTTCTCGCCGGCGGTGGACACGGTGAAGGTGGGGACGACGGTGCAATGGGTGAATGACGGTCCATCGGAGCACAGCACGACGAGCGACACGGGTTTGTGGAACTCGGGCGGGCTGGTACCATCGGGCGGGACCGGTTCGTACGCCGCGAGCACGGGCGGTTCGACGTTCCAGTTCACGTTCACGCAGGCGGGATCGTTCAGCTATCACTGCATGTTCCATCCGCCGTCGCAGTATCCGTCGTTCGTCGGGACGATCGTCGTGATGCCGTGACGGTCGCGGCGCCGACGCCTAACGGCCAGCCGGACCGATCGCGCGCCGGCTGGCCGTTTCGCGTCCGTTCCGGCGATCGTTAGGCGCGGCGCAGCGGTGCGCCGGGCCGGTCATTCGTACCGCAATGCCTCCACCGGATCGAGCCGCGCCGCCCGGTTGGCCGGCAGCAACCCGAACACCACCCCGATGCCGACCGACACGACCACGGCCACGAGCGTGTAGAGCATCGGGGTGGTCGCCTCGATCCGCATGGCGGCCGTGGCGATCCGCCCGAAGCCTAACCCGAAGAGAATGCCGACCAGACCGCCGATCCCGGTGAGCGTGGACGCCTCGACGAGGAACTGAAGCAGAATATCGAGCCGCGTGGCACCGAGCGCCTTCCGAACGCCGATCTCGCGCGTGCGGTCGGTGACCGACACCATCATGATCGCCATGACGCCGATACCGCCGACGAGCAGCGCCACGGCCGAGAGAACGATCATGACGAGAAAGAACACACCCGTCAGCTTGTTGAACGTGTCGAGGATCTGATCCTGCGTGAGCAGGTCGAACGAGTTGGGCTCGGCCGGCCGGAGATGCCGCATGCGGCGCAGGGCCACCATCACCGTTTCTTCGGCATCGGCCACAGTGACGTTAGGCTGCGGCTTGACGACGATCCAGAGCGCGTTCGTGCGGTCGAACGGCAGCTGGTGGTCGAGCATCGCGAACGGCACGATCGCGCCCGTGGACTGGCCGGGCGGATTGAAGATGTTGCCGGGCGGCACATAGATGCCGATCACGCGCGCCGGGCGTCCGCCGATGTCGACCAGCTTGCCGAGCGGATCCACGCGGCCGAATAGGGTCCGCGCCATGTCCTGTTCGATGACCGCGACCGCGCTGCCGCTCGCCAATTCCGGTCGCGTGAACCAGCGTCCTTCGGACAAGTCGCCGCCCTGAATCTCGGTAAATCGATTGTCGGCGCCGAAGATCGCCACGTTTTGCGTGCGCGTACCCTGGTAAGACATGCGCGCCTGCGCCTGTCCCCAGATGCCGGCGTACGCGATCCCGGGCAGTTGCCGCACGCGATCGGCTTCCGCGGGTTTGATCTCCGGCCGATCGCGAATCTCCGGCGGAGGATTGCCCGGGTTGACCGGATTCTTCGATCGGGTGACGTAGAACGTCGTTGGGCCGGCGATCTCGATGGTGTGCACGATCTGCTGCCGGACGCCCTGGACGATGGCCGCCATCGCCATCACGGTCGCGACGCCGATGACGACGCCGAGGATCGTGAGGCCGCTGCGCAGCTTGCTCACGCGCAGGGTGTCGATCGCGATCGCGATGTTCTCGCTGAGGCGTTCGGCCGCTCTCATTCGGCCCGCAGCGCGTTGATGGGGTCGAGGCGCGCCGCGCGGCTGGCCGGGTAGACGCCGAACAACACCCCGATGCCGGCGCCTAACGCAATGGCGACGGCCACCGACCAGCCGGTGACGCGCGCCGGCAGCGGCGACGCGCTGGCGATGATGAAGGCGAGCCCCCAGCCCGACGCGACGCCGAAGAGCCCGCCTAATGTGGCCAGGGCGACGGCCTCGGCCAGGAACTGCCGCCGGATGTCCCGCTGCCGCGCGCCCACGGACTTGCGGATCCCGATCTCGTGCGTCCGCTCGTTCACCGCCATGAGCATGATGTTCATGATCACGATGCCGCCCACGACGATGCCGATCGCAACCACGGCCGGGATGACGCTGAACAGCACCCGCGTCAGGTTGCGCCAGAAGTCCACCAACGCGTCGGCCGTCTCGACAGTGAAATCGTCGGGTTGGGCCGGGCGCAGGTGGTGCGCAATGCGCATCGCTTCCTCCGCCGCCGCCATGCCCGCCGGGATGGACTCCGCGTTCGGCATCTTGACTGAAATGGTGGTCGTGTTGCGCCGGCCATAGAGGAGCTCGAAGCTCGTGATCGGCATGATCACGAACGAGTCGAATGACTGGCCGAGCACGCGGCCTTTCGGCGCGATCGTGCCGATGACCGTGAACCGCGCGCCCATGATGCGCAGGCTATGCCCAACCGGGTTGGCATCGCCGAACAACTTCTCGGCGACGTCGGCGCCGATGGCGATCACCTGGCGCCGCTCGCGCACATCGACGTCGGTGATCGGGCTGCCGCTCGTGAAGCGGTAATCCTGGACGGTCTGGTACGGCGCGGTGACGCCGAAGACGAACACGTTGTCGAGCGAGCGGCCGTGCCAGACCAGTTGCGCCGCGGGCGTCGGAAAGCCGCTCTGCAGCGCGACGGCGTCGGCGCCCGGCACGGCGCGCGACACCACCGCCGCGTCGGCCATGGTGATCTTGGGCCGCCGCTCGATGATGCGCAGCTCGTCGTCGGTGAAGAGGCCGATCTTGATCGGAATCCGGCGCACCTGGAACGTGTTCACGCCGACGATCGCGTCGGCCACATTCTCTTTGACGTAGGCGTTCATCCCCTGAATGATCGCGACCACGGCCACGAGAAAGCCGACGGACACGATGATGCCTAACAAGGTGAAGAACGACCGCAGCTTGTTCGCCCGGATCTGCCCGAGCGCGGTGCGCAGGACGTCGGCGAGATTCACCGATGCAACATAACGTTTTCTATTTCGTTTTCACTTCGATCACGCCATCCGGGTAGCCTGTGCCGTGCCGCATGCTCGCCTCGCCCGCCGAGTAGAAACGGATCTCGTCGACATCCGAGGCGGCGATGCGGTGCAGCGACTCCACCGTGCCGAACTGGGAGCCGTTCACGAATACGATGATGCCGGGATCGGAGTTGTTGAACGTCGTTTGACCGTGGGTGACCAGCATGTTCGGGCGAAGATTGCGGACCGCATCGTAGGCGTCGGTCTCGTGGGAGTTTTCGATCTCCGCGGCCGTGATGAGGTTGGAGTCGCGGCCGCCACCGGTGTGGGGGCCGCCGGCCGTCGCGCAGGCCGAGAATGCGAGTACGAGGGAGCAGGCGACGACGCGAGCGCGCATGGAACCTCCAGAAAGGGTGGGCGCCGTGGCTTTGCCCAACAGGGTTAGTCACGGCCGGCTACTATCATAGCGTTCGGCGGGCGCGCTGAACAGCCGGGGCCGTCGCCCCGCCCTCGATCGGCGGCGCCCCGTACAAACCATCCTGGCCGACTGGGTGTCAAAGTGCTATAGTCGTTTTGACTATACCAGAGAGCCCCCGATGCCGCCGCCTCCCAAAGCTGGGCCCGAGCCCGAATCGCTCCTGCCGCTCAAGTCCGTCGACACGCTCATCCTCACGATGCTCGCGGCGGGGGATCGGCACGGCTACGGCATCCGGCAAGACATCCTCGCGCACTCGAACGGAACGATCGAGCTCGAGGCGGGCAACCTGTACCGCCACATGCGCCGTCTGGAATCGAAAGGGCTGATCGAAGAAGCGCCGGAAAAGCGTGAGGCCGAAGGCGATGAACGCCGCATCTACCATCGATTGACGCCGTTTGGCCATCGCGTCCTGGCCGCCGAGATGCTGCGATTGCGAGCGCTGGTGCGGTTGGCCGTCGCGCGGCAGATCATCGCGCCGGGGCGCGCGTGACGCGCACGCCGAACGAGCGCACGCCGGTGCGTGTCCCGCGCGCGTGGCGCTGGCTCATCCGGCTGCTGCCGCGCGAGTTCCGCGCGCGCTATGGCGCCGCGATCGCCGTGTTCCACCGCGACCGCCTCATCGATGCGCGCGACTCGGCCGAGCGGCCGTTTCGCGTGTGGCTCCGCGGCGCGCTCGATCTCGTGTCGTTGGTGGTCATCGAACGATGGCGCTCGGTGGCCGCGCGCCGATCCAGGCGCGTGGCCCCATCACCCGTACCGCGGATGTCCGCGGAGGACCGGATGTCGATCATCCTGCACGAGGCCGCGCAGGCCGTCCGCTCGCTGCGCCGGAGCGTCGCGTTCACGGCGGCGGCCATCGTCACCCTTGCGTTAGGCATCGGGTCGACGACCGCGATCTTCAGCGTGGTCCGCTCGGTGCTCCTCGCGCCGCTGCCGTTCCCCGATGCCGGACGGGTCGTGGAGCCCGACTCCCGCAAAATCGGCACCGATGAAGTTTGGTCCGTCACCTACGCCGACTTCATGGACTGGCGCGACCAGCACGTCTTCTCGTCCGTGGCCGTGTACCGGCCGCAGGACATGGATCTCACCGGCCCCAGCGAGCCGATCCGTGTGTCGGCCGCGGCGGTGAGCCCGCAGTTCTTCGCCGCGCTCGGCGTCAGGCAAGAGTTAGGCAGAGGGCTGCGCGCGTCGGACTACGCGCCGGATGCGGGATATCCGGTGGTCATCTCCGATCGCCTCTGGCGCGGCCAGTTCGGCGCGCGGCCCGATATCATCGGCCACACGGTCGAGATCAACGCGATCAAGCAGACCGTGGTCGGCGTGCTGCCGCGCGACGCGCGATGGCCGATCGACGTCGATCTGTGGATGCCGCTACACATCGTGTCGGAGCTCGGTCCCGACCTGCAGCGACGCGACAACTTCATCTTCGGGGCAGTCGCGCGCCTCGCACCGGGCGCGACCCTCGGGAGCACGCGCGCCGTCATGGCGACGCTCGCCGCGCGCGCGGCCGCCCAGCATCCGGATATCCGCGGTGGTGTGACGACCGTTCCGATCCCGATCAGCCAGGCGATTCTCGGCTCATCGACGCCGCGCACCTTGTGGCTCCTGTTGGGCGCCGTGTCGCTGCTCTTGCTCATCGGCTGTGTGAACGTGGCCAACCTGCTGCTGGCACGTGCCGCGGCGCGCCAGCGCGAGCTCGCGGTGCGCGTGGCGTTGGGCGCGAGCCGCTGGCGGCTCGTGAGACAGAGCCTCGTCGAGAGCGGCGCGCTCGGGTTGGCCGGCGGTCTGTTCGGCGTTGCCGTTGCGATCTGGATGGTCAAAGGTCTCGTGGCCATCGCGCCGCCCGACGTGCCGCGCATCGAAGCGGCATCGCTGGATCGGTTGACGCTGGGCTTTGCCGTCGCGATTTCGGCCGGCGTGTCCCTGCTGTTCGGGCTGGCGCCCGCGCTGCACGCCGTGCGGCAGCGGAGCCACGTCGTGATGGGTGAGAGCGGCGAGCGGACCAGTGCCGGCCGCGGCAGCGCCAGGACACGCCGGATCCTGGTCACGGCGGAACTGGCGCTGTCGGTGATCCTGCTGGTCGGCGCCGGGCTCGCGGTGCGGAGCATCGAGCATCTGCGCCGCGTCGACCCCGGGTTCGACCGGCAGCACGTCCTCACCGCATCGATCGCCCTGCCCGGCATCAAGTACGACACGCCGGACAAAGTGGTGGGGTTCTTGTACCAGCTCCGCGAGCGGCTGGCGTCGGCGGCCGGCATCGAGGCGGCCGGCATCGCCAGCGCCAGTCCGTTAGGCGGAGGCGGATTCTACCTGGGCCGCGAGATGGTGGCCGAGGGACGCGATCCGGTGCCGGCCAACGAGGTGTCGGTCAACTGGAACGTCGCCACGCCGGGGTATTTCGCCGCCCTGGGCCTCCCGCTGGTAACGGGCCGCGACTTTCGCCTGACTGACGACACCGCGGCGCCGCCGGTGATGATCGTCAACCAGACGTTCGCCAAGCGGATGTTCGGCACGGAGAATCCGATCGGCCGGCGCGCCATGTCCTCGCGCGACGAAAGGGTCGAGCGCGAGATCATCGGCGTGGTCCGCGACGTCAAGTATTACGGCGCCGCCGATTCGAGCCGATCGTTGGTGTGGGTGCCGTACGCGCAGCACAACGCCTGGCATCAAGGAATCGTGACGGTGCGCGCTCGCGGGGGAGCGAGAGACGCACTCGACGTCGTCCGGCGCGAGCTGCACGCCATGGATCCCAACATCGCGCTCGCCAATGTCAGTACCATGGACGAAGTGATGAGCCGCTCCATGGCCGGCGACAGCCTCATCGCGATTTTGCTCGGAACCTTCGCGAGCATTGCGCTGCTGCTCGCGGCCACGGGCGTGTTCGGCGTGCTGTCGTACGCGGTGGCCCAACGCACGAGGGAGATCGGCATCCGACTGGCGCTCGGCGCCCGGCCGAAGGATGTGCGCCGCCTCGTGGCCCGGGAAACCGCACCCATGGTGTGTGCCGGGGTCGTCATCGGCCTCGCCGCGGCGTTCGCGTTGGCGCGTCTGGCCCGGTCGATGTGGTACGAGGTCGGGCCTAACGATCCGCTCACCTTCGCCGGCGTGGCGATCGCGCTCGGCGTCGTCGCCGTCATTGCTGCCGCGGTGCCGGCGCGCCGGGCGGCTCGCGTGGATCCCGTGATCGCGATCCGGAACGAGTAGTGTTCGCCGGCGCGCCTGCTCGCCGGTCGCCGGGAATCGCGGCGGTCTACTCGGGCCCGGCTATCTGGCGCGCAGCGCCTGAAGGGCGTCGAGCCGGGCGGCGCGGAGTCCCGGCGGGGCGCCGAAGGCAGCGCCGCCGGCGATCGTTAGGCACACGGCGGTGAGCCCGGCGGCCGCGCTCACCGCGGCGGGAATCGGCGTCGTGCCGGCGAGGAGCATCGCGATCACGCGTCCGGCGGCGAGCCCGGCGGCGCCGCCAATGGTCGCGAGCGTCGTCGACTCGGCTACCGTCTCGAGCAGGATGGCGGCACGTGTGGCGCCGAGCACTTTACGCAGGCCGATTTCGGGCGTGCGGTCGCGCACGCTGCGCATCATGACGGCGGCGAGTGCGAGGCCGGCCAGCGTCAGGCCAATGGCGGCGAGCTCGCGGGTGGTGATGCGCGAGACGAACGGGACGATGCGGGCGCCGGCCCGCAGGCGATCGGCGCCGGCGACGACGACGCGCGGCGCGTTGCCGGACCGCCGATCGCTTCCGAGCCGGGCAGCCACCGCGCGCTCGGCGTCGTCGACGGCGACGCCATCGCGCGCACGGACGACGATATCGGTCCACTCGGGTGAGGCGCCGAGCAGACGGCGCACGGTCTCGATCGGCACAACGGCATGAAAGCCGGGCGCCGTGTCGTGGTACACGCCGATGACGCGGAACCGGCGATGGGCGAGGTAAATCCGCGTGCCTAACGGGCTGCCGGGGTGCGCGACGCGCGCAGCGAGGCGGTCGCCGAGCGCCACCACGGGGGCCGCGCGCGCATTTTCATCGGCGCTGAACCAGCGGCCGCGCAACAGGTCGGCGTCGGCGAGCACGGGTCCGGCGCTGTCGTAGCCATCGACAATCGCCCCGATATCCGCGTGCGCGTCGTCGCCCACGGGCAGCCGCACCGCCTGGTGGGCCGCTGCGCCCGCGACCTGGGGCAGGGCGCCAACCGCGCGCGCGTCCTCGTTGCCTAACGGGGCGCCGCCGCCCGCGAGCCACGGATAGACCACGAATCCGCGGGCGCCGTCGCGGGCCGCGTCATCCCGGGCGCGCACGGCCGCGCCGCGCGTCGCGGCGCCGGCGACCAACGCGGCGCACACGTTCGCGGCTACGATCACGAGCAGGAGCGTCGTGCGGAGCGTCCTCGCCTGCAGCGCGTCGATGGCGCTCGTCGCGCCCTCGGCCATCAGTGCCAGAAACGGGAATCGACGATCGCGCATGCGCGTTGCCGGGCGGCGGTCGCCAGGCGCTCCTACTCGTAGCGGAGTGCTTCGACCGGATCGAGCCGGGCTGCGCGATAGGCCGGGAACAGCCCGAACAAGATCCCGGTGAGCGCGGCCGCCGCCAACGCCAGCACGATCGCCAGCGGCGGGATCGACGCCTTGATCGACGTGTTCGCGCGGATGACGTACGTGAGCGCGCCGCCGACCACCAACCCGGCGACGGCGCCGATCATGGTGAGCGTGGCCGCCTCGACCAGGAACTGCCAGAGGATCGTGCCGCGCGTCGCGCCTAACGCCTTCCGGACGCCGATTTCGCGCGTGCGTTCGGTGACGCTGATCATCATGATCGCGATCACGCCGACGCCGCCGACCATGAGACCGATGGCCGACAGGCCGATCATGAACGAGAAGAACTTGCCGACGATGTCGTTGTACAGCTCCATCACCTTTTCCGGCGTGCTCACGAAGAACGTGTTGTCCTGGGCCGGCTTGAGCTGGCGGCGAATGCGCAGCGCCGCGATCGCCTGGTCCATGGCAACGTCCTGCGGAACGCCATCACGCGGCTTGACCGTGAGATCCAGCCAGCGGATGCCGAAGCGCAGCTTCCGATACGCGGCTTCGAAGGGCACCGTGGCCTTGGGCTCGTCGGCGTCATCGAAGAGGCTTCCCGTCTGGTCCCAGATGCCGATCACCCGGAACGGATTGGCGCCGATCATGATCTCCTTGCCGATCGCCTGCGCATTCTCCAGGTCGGGGAAGAGCTGCTTGCGCAGGGCGACGTTCATCACGACCACTGCCGATGCGTCTGTGTTCTCGCCCTGTGTGAAATTGCGGCCCGCGACCATGTCGCCGCCGTTCACTTCCGTCCAGTCGGCCGTGTAGGCATCCACCCGTGCCGAGGGCAGGTTGTTGCCGCGGTACTTCACCTGCGCCGACGAGCCGACGTGCACGATCACGCTCTGGATGCCGGGCTGACGCTGGATCACGTGCGCGTCGTCGAGGCTCAGCGGCTCGTTGTGACGCCACGGGCAGCTATCGGCCGAGCCGTTGCACGAGTTGATCGCAGCCGGCCAACGTGTCACGAAGAACGTCGTTGGGCCTGCGGCCGCGAGACTGGCCGACACGCCGGAATTGATGCCCTGCACGGTGGCCGACATGCCGGTGACCACGAACACGCCGACGGCGATGCCGAGGATGGTCAGAGCGGCGCGCACCTTGTTGACGCGAATGGAGTCGAACGCGATGGCGATGCCTTCGGACAGCATCTTGAGCCGGTCGAGGATCTTCACGGCGTCACTCCGCCCGCAGCGCGACGATCGGGTCGAGCCGCGAGGCGCGGCTGGCCGGATAGATGCCGGCGCCGATGCCCACGCCGCCGCCTAACGCAAGCGCCACGACGATGGACCAGGGCGCGACGCCGGACGGCAGGTTGAACGCGGACGACAGAATCTGGGAGAGCCCGAATCCCAGCCCGATGCCGATCGCCGCGCCGGCGATGCTGAGCGTCGTGGCCTCGGCCAGGAACTGCGCCATCACGTCGCGCCGCCGCGCGCCTAACGACTTGCGAATCCCGATCTCTCGCGTCCGCTCGGCCACCGCGACGAGCATGATGTTCATGATCACGATGCCGCCCACCACGAGGCCGATCGCCGGCAGGAAGATGCCCGCGCCCACCAGGTAGCCCCGGATCTTGTCCCACGCGCTCAGCGCCGACGCCGATGTCTCCACGACGAAGTCGTTCTCCTGCGACGGATGCAGCTTGTGCCGCTGGCGCATGACTTCGGTGACCGTCTCCTGGATCTCGTCCATGGCCGCCGGCGACGGCGCCTGCACGAGCACGCCGGCCAGGTTGACGCGCGCTCCGGTGAAGCGCTGCATGGCCGAGTGAAACGGCGCATACACCACGCGGTCCAGCGGCTGCCCGAACACCGTGCCCTGCTTGTCGAGCACGCCGATCACGCGGAACGGCAGCCCGCCGATTTTGATGTCGCGCCCGATCGGGTCGATGTTCGGGAAGTAATACTGCTGCGCCTCGATGCCGATCACCGCGACGGGGAGGCCTAACTGCTCCTCCTCCTCGTTGTAGATGCGGCCTTCGGTGACCTTGAGGTTCTTGATCGCGAACAGCTGCGGCGTGGCTGCGTGGGCCAGCAATTGCGGCCCGCCGTTCGTGTATTTGCTCTCGGCGTTGACCCAGCGCATGTCATCGATTGCCCAACCGGCGCCCGGCGGGAGCGCGTCGCGCACGGCGTAGGCGTCGGCGATCGTGATCGGCGGGCGGCGCATCCACATGCGCCACATCGCCTCGGTGACGTTGCCGGTCTGGAAATTGGGGAAGCTGCGCAGCGTGGCCGTGTTCACGCCCAGGAACTTGCCGGCCACCGCGTTGGTCACGTAGTTCGACATGCCCTGGACGATCGACACGACGGCGATGAGGAACATCACGCCGATGGTCACGCCTAACAGCGTGAAGAAGCTCTTCAGCTTCTGCACACGGATCTGCGCCAGCGCGAGACGCACCGCCTCGTACAGCGGCACGCGCTACTTCTCCAGCCGCTTGACGAAGTGCTCGCGGCGCTCGTCGGACGAGATGCGGCCGTCGCGCAGCACCACGACGCGCCGCGCGTGCGACGCGATGTCGGGTTCGTGCGTGACCATGATCACCGTCTGCCCCGCGCCGGCGAGCTCCTCGAACACGCGCATGATTTCTTCCGACGTCGCCGAGTCGAGGTTGCCGGTCGGCTCGTCGGCGAGGAGGATCGCGGGGCGATTCACCAACGCGCGCGCGATGGCCACGCGCTGCCGCTGGCCGCCGGACAGTTCGTTAGGCCGGTGGTCCATGCGGTCCTTGAGCTGCACCCGCTCCAGCGCTTCCACGGCTCGCTTCTTCCGCTCCGCCGACCCGACGCCGGCGTACACGAGCGGCAGCTCCACGTTGTGCAGCGCGGTCGCCCGCGGCAGCAGGTTGAACGTCTGGAACACGAAACCGATCTCGCGGTTGCGCACCCGCGCCAGCGCATCGTCCTTCATGTCCGATACGAGCGAGCCGTTGAGCCAGTATTCGCCGGAGGTCGGCGTGTCGAGGCAGCCCACCAGATTCATCAGCGTCGACTTGCCGGAGCCCGATGGACCCATGATGGCCACGTACTCGTTGCGCCGAACGGCCAGATCGACCCCGCGCAGCGCGCGCACGATTTCGCCGCCCATGTCGTAGTCGCGCGTGATCCCGCGCGTCACGATCACCCAGTCCTGACCCGGGACCGCCCCCGCGTTCCCGACCACGGCCTGCCGCTCACCGGTGGTGCTGAGCGGGATCTCGCGTACGTCAGCGCTCACGCGCCACTCTCCTTTTTCGCCTTCGTCGTGTCCGTCTTGGTTTCCTTCACCTGCATGCCCTCCTTGAGGTCGCGGATGGCCTGATAGCTGCCGGCGACGATGTTGTCGCCTTGGTTCAAGCCGCTGAGCACCTCGAAGTATTCCTCACCCGCCACGCCGACCTTGACCGGACGGAAGACGACCTTGTTGTCCTTGCCGATCACGAACACGCCTTCGACGTCCTGCTGGCCCACCTGCTTCGCCGGCTGGCGGCCGCCCATGGCGAGCTGAGCGGTGTCGCCTAACGTCGTGTCCTGGTGCTGGCGCACGGTCAGCGCGATGATCGGAATGCTCAACACGTTCTTGCGCGTGTCGGTGATGATCTTCGCGGTCGCCGAGAAATCCGGCCGCGTATCGGGCGGCGGATTGAGCAGCTGCACCTTCACGTAGTAATCAACGGCTTGGTCCCCCGTAGTGCTGGCCGTGGTCGTCGCCGTGGGGTCGGTGAGCGAGCTGTTGGCGATCTCGACCACCTTCCCGACGAACGTCGTGTCCGGGAACGCGTCGATCTCGACCTGGGCCGAGTCGCCCACCTGGATGCGCGCCACGTCGGTTTCGTCGACCTTGACCTTGGTCTCGAGCGCCTTCATGTCGCTGATCGTTAGGAGCAGCGCCGCGTCCTTGTTGAACTCGCCCTGGATCGCCGTTTCACCCTGCTGCACGTTGAGACGCGTCACCTGGCCGCTCATCGGCGCGACGATGGTCGTCTTCGAGAGACTTGCCTGCGCGTTCTTGAGTCCGGCCTCGGCCTGATCCACGGCGTGTTGCGCGGAGTTGTAGAGCGCCTCGTTCACATCGACGGCGGTGCTCAACTGCTCCATCGTGTCGTCGGACACGAAGGTGGGATTCTGTTTCTTGATTTCCTGCGATCGGCGGAGCGCGCTCTGCGACTGCTCGAGGTTTGCCTTGGCGCGCATGAGGTCGGCGCGCGAGCTCGCGACGGCCGCCGCCTGCTGCTGGACCGCTGCCTCATAGGTTGCCGGGTCGATCTGCAACAGGAACTGACCTTTCTTGACGATGTCGCCTTCCTTCACGGCGAGCTTGACGATGCGACCGCTCACGTCGGAGGAGATGTCAGCCTTGGTTTTTGGTTCGACCTGGCCGCTGGCGGTGACGGACGCCACGAGGTCGCGCCGTTGCACTTTCTCTTCGCGGACCTCCGTCGGTTTGTTCCCGCGCGTCGCCGCCGCGAGCACGAGCACGCCGGCAACGATCGCGACAAGCACACCGGCAACGCCTAACTTCGCCCCTTTAGTCATGGGTGTCCCTGTTAACGCAGTGGGTGGCCCACCGCGCCTTCGAGCGCGGCGAACGCCTTGTGGTACTGGTAGATCGCGTTGATGCGGTCGTTCTCTGCCGTGGAATACGTCGCCTGAGCGTCGGCGATGTCGAGATAGGTGGCCGCGCCCGCCTTGTACTTGACTTCGGCGAGATCGAGTTGCTGCCGGGCTTGCGCCGCGTTCTGCTCTTGGAGCGCGACAGTTTGCACCTGCGCCTGCAACGTCAGATACGCTGCTGTGACGTCAGCAGTGAGCTGCAACTCCTGGGCTTTCGCCTTGTAGTCAGCGTCGTTTCTCGTGGCCTCAGCCTGCTCCACGGCCTGCTCGCGATGGAAATTGTCGAAGATGGGAAGTGACAGTGTGGCCGTGACCGACAACGGCTGCTTGGAGAAATTGAACGGGAACTGGCTGTTGTCGGCGCGGATCTTCGCGATCCTCTCTGGAGTCACCGGGCCGCACCCGAGGCTCGGAAGACCGGTGCGAACGCGGAGTGAGTCCTCGGAAAAACAACCCGCCGCATTCTGCATGGCCTGTCCGATGAGTACGTTTGGGTTCGCAAATTGGTCGGTAAATCCCGAGATCCCTGTTGTCACCTGCAGCGATGGGAAATACGAGCTTCGCGCCGATTTCACGTCGAACGATGCCACGTCGGTGCGCACCTTGAGCGCGTTGAGCGTCGGATTCTGCAGCCGAGCAAGCGCGAGCACCGAGTCGAGGCCGAACTTTGGCGGCTCGACGGTGAACTGCGACGTGAGCTGAACGTTTTGCGGTTCGGGCACGCCCATTTCCTGGAACAGCCGAAGCTTGTCGACATCGACTTGATTCTTCGCCTGGATGGCAGCTACCTGTGCCTGTCCGAGCGTGACCTGCGCCTTCGACACATCCAACTGCGTTCCCGATCCAACGGCCACTTTCGCTTTCGCGAGATCGAGCTGCAGCTGTGCTTGCGCGATGAGCGTGTCTTGCAGCGTCACTTTCGCTTGGTCCTGCAGAACGGTCAGATAATCCTGGGTTACGGTCGTTTGCACATTTATTTCTGAGCCCCGAATGTCCGCGTCGGCGGCGCGAACGTTTGCGTTCTGCCGGCTCGGACCGACAAGCGTCGCCCAACTGAGGTTGTACGTCAGGCCGATCGCATAGAACGACTGATACACGTCAGACTGCGTCGCGAACTGCACCGAGTTGATAGGTGCCTCGCCGGCTTTGGTGTAGTTGCCGCTGAGCTGCGCGTCCAAGCGGGGGAGGAGCTGTCCGTACGCGTTCATGCGCAGGGCAGTCGCGCTCGAACGATCGTTCACAACCGATAGATGGATCGGGTTGTGGTGCACTGCCAGCGAGACGGCCTGTTCGACCGTCAAAACCGGAGCACTCGTCGAGTCAGCCGCCTGCGTGCGCGCGATGTGCGGGAAGACCGCCGGGATGGCCGCGCAAAGCGCCGCCGCGACGAGCTTGCTGAGTTGCATCGTGGAATCCTTTTGAGCGGTGTCTGGCTGTCTTACGGGTCGCTGGATTTCTGGGTTTCAGGTGCGCAAACGGCGAGCGCCCTGTCTCGCAGGGGCGCTCGCCACGTCCTACCGATTGTACGCGCCGCCGAAATCTAGTGAGGGAGTTGGTCGCGCTGAATCACCAGGCTGCGCGAATCGATCGACACCTTGAGCACGTGGCCCGTCGCGTCGACCCAGACGTTCTGCGAGCCGCCGGCGGGCTCCGTCAGCACGAGGTGACGTGCTGTTACCGGCCGCCCCGCGATCGTGATCGTCTCATCCGCGTCCCACTTTGCGCGCAGCACCTGCTGCTCGGCGCGCTGCGGGATGATGACGGGGATCGCTCCGCCCGCGGCGCCCAACTTCTGCGCACGCTGCGCGACGAAATAGTACTGGTGAAACACGTCGTCGTCCAACAGCACCGCGTTGTCCGCCGCGATGAACTCGCGCGTGGATTCGCCCTTCGCGGTGCGCACCTGCGTGCTGAAGCGATCGCGTCCCGCGATTCCCTTGAGTCGCTCGAGCACGTCGTCGCCTTTGCGCACTTCCAGTTGGTACTTGATCGGCGCAAAGTCGGCATCGGCTTGCAAGGCAGGAACGAGGCGTCGTCCATCGAGGTCGATCGACCCGTTGGCCACGTACGCGTCGGCAGCGCCGAGGCCCGTTCGCCGAATGGTGAACGTTTCTCTGCCGCTCCGGGCGCCGTTTCGCGTAATCGTGAAGCTGCCTTCGTCGATGACGGATACCTGAGCGGCCGCGCCGGAGGGCATCGGCACGGCGAGCGCGGTAAGGCACAAGAAGCCGAGGGTGCGCATTGTCACAACAAAGTACCCCGAAGGCGGGAGGAGGGTTCAGGCGTCGGGGGCGGGAACGAGGAAGATGCGATCCCCGATCCGCTCGCGGAGCCGCTCGTAGAGGGCTTTGCCCTTCTCGGCGGTGGCGAGGGTAGGCCGTCCGACCGATCCCGCACTGTCTTTCGGGACGCGCACTTTGCCGCGGCGGTAACGCTTCGCATCGGAGGGAATGAAGTCGCGTGCCCACTCCATGTGGACCAACTCGGGCGCGAGGTAGAGGAGGAGCGACGTGTCGGCCTCGCCACCGTGGAGGTGCTCGGTCTGTCCTTCGAGGATGTCGCTCATATTGACGGCGTAAATGTCGACGACGCGGACGCGCGCCGCGCGTGTGATGACGGTGTCGAGCGCTTCTTGATGCGCGTCGTAGTCGTGCGCGGTGAGCAGGATAAATTCCCGGAACCCTGTCGTCTCCCAGGAGTCCAAGAGATCGTTGAGCATGCGGTGCAGCGTTTTCTTCCGCAGCGTTGCATTGCCCGGGAACACGACATCGGTGTTGCCGTTCACTCCATACTCGAGGGTTGGTGCGACAATGACCCCGGTGGCGGCGGAGAGATCATCGGCCAATCGTTGGGCGATGATGGTGGCGCAGCCCAACGGAAGGTGCGGGCCGTGCTGCTCGCACGTGCCGACGGGAACGATCAAACGCGGATCGGCGGCGATGATGGCAGCCACTTGAGCCGGGCCCATTTCTTTGAGTCGTCGCGGCGCAGCGCTCGCGGCGGGAGGCGGAAGCGGCATTGCGAAAGGCGGTGAAGTGAAGCCGGTGACGCGATGGCCGGCGATCCGGAGTGCTGCCGCGCACGTGTGGACGCTCAGTGCGGGCGTCGCACTCGTCGCGGACGCGTCGTGGCTCCGCAATCCCGGCATACGCTACTTGTTCGCCAGCGTCGCCGCCACGGGGGTGGCGATTCTGATCGCGTTGGGGCTGCCGAGGCGGTCGCGCGGTTGGGCGTACGCGGCGGTGACGGCGGCGGTGGTCTTCTGCGCGCTGGCGATCCGCACGCAGCGGCAGTTGGGGCGAATCGACGACGACTGGTCGATGTACCGGATGGCGATCGTGCGCCACGGCACGCTCGAGCTGTCGCACGAGCTGGACGCGGTGATGCGCCGGATTCGCGCGACGGCGATCGACGCGCTCGCGTCGCCGGCGAGCGAGGCGGACGCGTTTAGCGCGCTGCGGCAGGACGTGCATCACCGGCCCGGGTTAGGCGTGGTGCTGTATCGGCGCGGCCGGCCCGCGGCGTGGGCGGGGACCAACGTTGTGTCCACGGACACGCTGGTCGCGCCGGTGGGCGTCGTGCAGTCGCCGTTCTACGTGACGGTGTACGCGGCGGCCTCGCGCGGGGAGACGCGCGCGGTGGCGAGCGCGGTGATCCACGCCGAGTCGCCGGGCGACAGTCTGGTGTCCGCGCTGGCCGATCGTGTGGCGAGCCGGGTGGGCCTCGATGGATTCGTGGTGGTGGTGGACGCCCGCGCCCGCGCCGCGTTGGACGCGGGCAATGCCCAACTGAACGCGGGCACGCTCGTGTTCGCGCCGGCGCAGGACACGCTGTTCGCGGCGCGGGCGGTGCCCCCGGAACGCGAGGAGGCGCGGCTGGTGGCGCTGGAAGGCGCCCGGACGAGCGGCACGGTCACGCTCGCGCTGGCGCTCCTCTGTTTTCTGGCGGCGGTGTGGCGCGAGGAGCGGGCGTTCGGGTGGCGGCTCGTTCCGTTAGGCGTGTGGCTCATCGCCGTGGCGCTGGCGCCGCTCAGCGCGCTGTCCAGCGACTCGACGCTGTTCGATCCCACCGTGTACTACGCGCCCCTCGGCGGCCCGCTCACGGGCACCGTCGGCGCGTTAGGCATCGCCGCGGGGGCGGTGCTCCTCGGCTTGCTGCTGCTGCAGCGCCGGCACGGACGCGCGCTGGCCGTGCCGCGACGGGCCCGCCTCGTCGTGTTGATCGCGGTTGCCGCGCTCGGCCCCCTGCTGCTGCGCGCCCTCGCCGACGGCGTCGCCCCGCCGCCGGGCGGCGTGAGCGGCGCCGTGTGGCTGGCGTGGGAGGTGTCGCTCTTCCTCGTGACGGCAACGCTGCTCATCGCCATCGCCGGCGCCGCGGGTGACATCCACATCCGTGGCCGCACCTTCGGCGTGCCGCCGGTGGTTGCGCCGCTCGTCGCGGCGGTCGCGGCCTTGCTCGCACCGGGTGCGCTCGAGTCGCCAGGCGTCTGGCCGGGATGGTACCTCGCGGTGTGGATCTTCGCCGTCGTGTGTCTGGTGCTCTCGCGGCCGCACCGGCGGCTGGTGCTCGCGGCCGGCGCCGTGGCTGCGTTAGGCGCAACGGCGCTCACCTGGAACGCCGGCGTGCGCGGTCGCATCGCGTTGGCGAACCGCGATGTGTCGTCGCTCGATGTGGTGCAGTCCGACGTCACCGCGGCGCTGCGCCGGTTCGGCGACGCCCTTGCCGATGCGCCGGAGCCGCGCACGCAGGCCGACCTCGTGCGCGCCTACATGCAGTCGGACCTCCTGGGCTCCGGGTATCCCTCGGCCATGCAGAACTGGACGGCCGACGACAGCCTGCAGGCCGCCGTGCGCCTCGACCCGGTGATGCCGCCCGACTCCGGCGTGCGCGCCGCCGTGGACGAAGCGCGCATCACGTGCGCGACCGTGCTCCATACCGTGTTAGGCATGCCCGGCATGTACGCGGTGCTTGCGGTGCCGCATCCGAGCAACGCGGTCACGGCGGTGATCGTCGCGCCGCGCACGCGCCTCATCCCCGAAGATCCGTTTCACGCGCTGCTCGGCATCGAGGAGCGCGAACGCGGCCAGCCGCCGTACACCGTCGCACTCGTCGATGCGGATCCTGCGTTGGGCCTCACGGCAGGACACACGCGATGGTATCGCTCGGGCGACGAGCTCCACGGCGATCATCTCGTCGAGACGGGCTCGGGCGAGATGCGCGCCCACATCGAGATCGATCTCCGCTCGCAGGCGATTCTCGTGCAGGGCGGGACGCTGATCGTGTTCGTCGATCTCATCCTGCTCTCGGTGCTGTGGCTGGCCAGCGTGTTCCCCGAGCGCGCGCTGTGGCGGCTGCTGCGCGGTCGCGCACGGCGGTGGCGACGCAGCTATCGTGCGCGACTAACGGTCGGCCTGTTCGCGTTCTTCGTGCTGCCGGCGCTCGCGTTCGCGTTCTGGAGCTACCAGCGACTGCAGCTCGAGGACCAACAGGCGCGCGAGCTTCTCGTGCGGGCCACGCTCCACTCGTATGCGGGCGGCGCCGACCCGCAGTCGTTGGCCACGGCCGGCGGCCGCCTCGACACGCCGCTCCTGACCTACACCGACGGCCAGCTGCGCGAGGCGAGCGAGCCGATGCTCGACGCGCTCGCACCTACCGGACGGTTCATGCCGTCCGAGGTATACGCCGATCTGCGCGACGGACGGGAGGTGTACGTGGCCCGCCCGATGCGCGTCGGCAGCTCGCGCGCGCTCTTCGGCTACCTCACCGTGCAGAGCGGGCCCGGTGCTCCGTTAGTCATCGCCGCGCCGGCCCGCGGCAGCGAAGAAGTGCTCGACCAGCGGCGCCGCGACCTCGGCGTCCTGGTCATGTTCGCCACGGTGCTGGGCGCGATCGCGGCGCTGCTGTTGAGCCGCGTCGCCTCGCGCTCGCTGGCCAAGCCGATCGGGCAGTTGCGCGCCGCGGCCCTCGCGATTGCGGCGGAGGAAACCGAGCCGCCGCTCTCCAGCGCGCCGCCGGAAGAGTTCGAGCCGGTGTTCAGCGCGTTCCGCCGCATGGCCGCGGACCTGGGGGCGAGCCGCGCCGCGCTGGAGTCGGCCCAACGGCGCACGTCGCAGGTGCTGCGCAACGTGGCGAGCGGCGTGGTCGCGTTCACCGCGCCGGGCGCCGTGCTGCTCTCGAACCCCCGCGCCGAGGCGCTGCTCGGGCGAGCGTTGCCCGCAGGGGCAACGCTCGACCAAGCAGCGCCCGAGATCGCGGAGCGGCTGCGCGCGTTTCACGCGCGCAGCGTGGACGAGGAGGAGTTCGAGTTGGGCGTGGGCGGGCGGCAGCTCCAGGCGCGGCTCACCCGCCTCACGGGCGGCGGCGGCGTCGTGCTCACCCTCGACGACGTCACCGACCTCGCCCGCGCCCAACGCGTGCTCGCCTGGGGCGAAATGGCGCGGCAGGTGGCGCACGAAATCAAGAATCCCTTGACGCCCATCCGGTTAGGCGTCCAGCACCTCAAGCGCGCTTACGCCGACGCGCGCGGCGACTTCGATCGCATCCTCGATCAGAACGCCAGCCGCATCCTGTCCGAGATCGATCGCCTCGACGAAATCGCGCGGGCGTTCAGCCGCTACGGCACCGCGCCGGCCGAGCGACAGCCGCCCGAGTCCGTGGACGTGGCGGCCGTCACCCGCGACGTGCTCGAGCTCGAGCGCATGGGCGCCGCCGGCGGCGGCCCCGTGGAGTGGCGCCTCGACGGCGCCGATGAGCCGATGCTCGCCAAGGCCCGCACCGATGAACTGCGCGAAGTGCTGCTCAACGTGCTCGAGAACGCGCGCCTCGCCGCGGCGACCCGCGTCCTCGTGCGCCTCAGTCGCGATGATGGACGCGTCGTGATCCAAGTCGCGGACAACGGACAAGGGATCCCCGCGACAGTGTTGCCGCGTATTTTCGAACCCCACTTTTCGACCCGCACGTCCGGCAGCGGCCTGGGTCTCGCCATCAGCCGGCAGTTGGTGGAGAGCTGGGGCGGAGAGATCGAAATCGTAAGCGACCAACATCGCGGCACGACCGTCCGCGTCGATCTGCTGGCAGGCGGGGCAAACGACACTCCCGGCCCGGCGAGGCGTGCCTAGCGCGGGGTGGCAAGCAGTGTCGTCTGCCACTTGCTATCGTACATTCGCCCGGGTCGCGTCGCTCGCGCCAGATCGCGCGAACCATTCACCCCAAGGCCGGATTCTTTTCGTGCATCGCGACCTCGCCCGGCATTCGTAGCCCAACAGAGCATGTCCGCCAAAGACGACTCCAGCATTCAGCCGCTCCTCGACCAACACCGTTCGGAGGCCGAGCGGCTGCTCAACGGCATGCGGGCGGTGGTGCTCATGCTGCTCGCGGCGACGGGAGCGTTCTACGCATCGTCGCTGCCGGCGGCGGTGAATCGGGTCAACCTGCTGCTGCTCGCGCCGATTCTCGCCTGGACGGTCGGGCAATGGATCGCGTTCCGCGGACGTCCGCAGCTGCCGCGCTGGCTCACGGTGGCCAATCCGCTGATCGACGTCACGTGGATCACGCTGCTCATGGGCGGATACGCGCTCGCGGGCCGGGTGGAGCTTGGCCTGCGCTCGCCGATGTTTCTCGCGTACTTCGCCGTGCTCGCCTCGCGGCCCATCACCTCGTCGACGCGGCTGGCGGCGACGACCGCCGCCCTGGCGGTGGGCGAGTACACGGCGCTTGCGTTAGGCTTGTTGCTCGCCGGCGGGACGCGCATCGTGTCCAGTCCGGTCGAGGCGGCGGTCGGCTTCGGGCTGTCTCCGTTAGACGAGTGCGCCAAGGTGCTGCTGCTCGCGGTGTCTGGGTGCGTCGCCGTGTACGCCACCGCGTGGCAGGCGCGGCTGCTGCGCAGCTATCACGAGCAGACGCGTCACGGCGAGCAGCTGGAGAGCGCGCTGGCCCGCGCGCAGCTGCGGAGCCTCGAGCTGCAGCTGCACCCGCACTTTCTCTTCAACACGCTCAACACGATCACGGCCTTGCTGCGCTCGGACGCGCGCGCGGCCGAGCGCGTGGTGGCCGGCCTGAGCGAGCTGCTGCGGTTCTCGCTGCGCGGCGCCGCGCAGCAGGAAGTGTCGTTGGAGCGGGAGCTGGAGCTGCTCCGGCGGTACGTCGAGATCCAGCAATACCGGTTTTCCGACCGGCTGCGCGTCGAGCTGTCGGTCGATCCGCGCGCGCGTCGAGCGTTGGTCCCGAGCTTCCTCCTCCAGCCGCTGGTCGAGAACTCGATTCATCACGGGATCGCGCCGCGCGCCTCGGGCGGGTCGGTGCGAGTGCTGATCGAGCGCGAAGAGGACACGGTGCTGCTGACGGTGACGGACGACGGCATCGGCGTCGGCGCGGCAGCGCGGGCGCGGCGGGGCGGGGACGGCGCGCCCAGCTCGTCGGGCGGCGGCGTTGGGTTAGGCAATACGCGGGCCCGGTTGCGCCACCTGTACGGCGACGCGCACCGGTTCGAGGCAGGCGCACGACCCGAAGGCGGTTTCGAAGTCCACATCGAAATTCCGTTCCGCGATGCCGCGGAGTCCACATCACCGGCCATTCTGGAGGTTGTAGCATGACGATGCGTCTCGACACCCTGATCGTCGACGACGAGCCGCTGGCGCGGACGCACCTCCGCGAGCTGCTCTCGGCGCACCCCGACGTGCACATCACGGGCGAATGCGGCAACGGCCGCGACGCGGTGAACATGGTGCGCGAGCTCGAACCCTCGCTGGTGTTGTTGGACATCCAGATGCCGGAGCTCAGCGGGCTCGATGTGGTCCGGGAGATCGGACCGGCGTCGATGCCCGCGGTGATCTTCGTGACCGCGCACGACGCCTACGCCCTCGACGCGTTCGGCGTGTTCGCCGTCGGCTATTTGCTCAAGCCCGTGCAGCCGGAGCAGCTCCAGGCGGCGCTGACGCGCGTGAAATCGATCCAGGCGCCCGTGCAGCGCGACGACGCCGGCATCCGGCTCACCGACACGGCCGGTCCGCCTAACGGAGAGGGGTCGGACCCGGAACGCCTGGCCATCCGCGTCGACGGCCGCATCGTCTTTCTCAAAATCGAGGACATCGACTGGGTCGAGGCGATGGACAACCACGTGCGGCTCCACTTGGGCAGCCGCGTCCACGTCGTGCGCGGCACGCTCACGAACCTCGAGCGCCGACTCGCATCGGGATTCCTGCGCATCCATCGGTCCACGCTGGTGAACGTGAGCCGCGTGGTCGAAGCCCAACCGTGGTTCGGCGGCGACTTCGTGCTGATCTTGGGCGACGGCACGCGCCTGACCTCGGGGCGCAGCCACCGCCCGCAAGTGCAGCGGTTTCTGCGGCAGAGTCTGTAAGGCGAACACGTCCGCAGCGCGTTGCGGCCGCACGGTGCGCAGCGCTCGCCCCGGCTCGCGTGGAGTGCGCTGCGCAGCGATAGGGTCTCGTCGTGGTTCGTTGGACATTGAGTGCGGCCCGCGCCGAATGCGGGCGGCAGCCAATGCAAGGACCGGCCGTGCGCCGAGCGTCACGGCAACACCATGAACCAGGGGTGACCATGCGGAAAATGCTGTGTGCGTGTGTGGTGGTCGGACTGGTGAGTCTCGCCGCGTGCGGCGGCTCGACCGGACCGTACGGCGGGACGGGTGGAACCATGCAGGGCGGCGGCGGAAACTCGACCAGCAACGCGATATCGATCGGCAACGACTTTTTCAGTCCGTCGAGCACGACGGTCGCCACGGGCACCACCGTCACGTGGACGTGGAATTCGAGCGGCACTGCGCACACCGTGACATTCGATGATGGCGCGCCCGGTTCAGGTGCGAAATCGAGCGGCACGTTCTCGCGCACGTTCACGACGGCTGGAACCTACACCTACTACTGTCAGATTCATGGACGAGCCGTGATGTCGGGCTCGATCACCGTGCAGTAAGTCCTTCACCTCTGGAGAGCGCATGCGTGTTCCGTCGCGAGCGAACGAGTTGTCATTGCCAGATCCCGTGCGGCTCGTTTGCCCGGCGAAAGCGCGCATGTGCGGCGCTGCCGCCGTCCTTGGCCTCATGATGGCGGCCGTTCCGGCGGCGGCGCAGTGCCGGCCGCCGGAGAACAGCAACGAAGCGAAGCTGCTCGCGTTCTACTCGGCGCCGATCGCCTTCGGCATCGATGCCGCGCCGATGACGCTCGCGCCCGGATCGATCCGCGTGTCGGTCGACGTCGAGCCGATGCCCACGCCTAACGATCAGATCGAGCAGACCCACGTCTGCTTCACGAGCAAGGGCGAGAACACGCGGCTATCGCCGATCTTCGGCCGTCCGCGCATCATGATCGGGTTGCCGGCGGGGTTCATCTTCGAGGGGAGCTACGTCCCGCCCATCCAGTTGTACGATGCCAAGCCTAACCTCGGCAGCTTCGCGCTGTCGCGCGCCCAACGGGTGTCGTCGGTGGGCGGCGGATCGCTCACGCTGCTGCTGCGCGCGCACGGCACCGTGGGCCAGGTGCAGGGCCCGATCACCTGTCCCACGAAAGGCCTGCAGACCGACGACCCGAACGCGCCCTGCTTCGGGACCAACCCGTCGAAGGACACGTTTCATCCGTATATGATTGGCGGGGAAGGCACATTCTCACTCACCACGCGGGACCGGCGTTGGGCGTTCTGGGCCGGCGGCGGCGTGAACTGGCTCAAGCCGCGATTCCAGGTCGGCTTCACCGACGCCACCGGCTTCACCGATTCGACCCGCGTCGAGATCAACCTGACGCGCGGCGTCGTCTTCGGCGGGGTGACGGCGCACGTGACGCGCCTCTTCGACCTCTCGGCGCAGGTGTACTCGCAGCCCGCGGATGTGACGACGGTTCGATTCGCCGCCGGCTATATCCTGCGCTGATCCCGCGGCGCGCCGCGGGCGCGCCTCGCCAACCGAGCTTGCCGCGGCGCGGCAAAAGTCACTGATTTCCATTAGTGACCGATCAGATCGCGCCTCCCACGGTTTCGATGCCGCTTTCGCGGCCGGACGACGCGGACCGGCAGGCCCAGCTCGACCGCATGAAGCGGCGGGCCACGGGCCTGCTGGTGCTGGCGACTGCGATCTTCGGCGTGACGCGCTGGTACGAGAGCCGCCTGCCGTGGCTCGGTTTCATCCGCGCGACCGCCGAAGCCGCGATGGTGGGCGGGTTGGCCGACTGGTTCGCCGTCACCGCGCTGTTTCGCCATCCCCTCGGTCTTCCGATCCCGCACACGGCCATCGTCGCCGCACGCAAGGACCGGATCGGGCGTACGTTAGGCAACTTCGTCCAGTTCAACTTCCTGGCGCGCGACGTCGTAGCGCGGCGCCTCGCGTCCATGCGCATCGCCGATCGCGCCGTCACGTGGCTCTCGGATCCCGCGCACGCGCGGCTCATCGCGCATCAAGTGGCACTCGGTCTCGCACGCTCGGCGGAAGCATTGCCGGACGACGAAGCGCGCCGGCTCATTGGCGAAGGCCTAGCGGCGCGCGTGCACGCGACGCGCGCGGCGCCGGTGTTGGGATCGGTTCTCACATTCATTACGACCGATAGCCGGCACCAGGATCTGCTCGACGACGCGCTCGGACTCATCGAGCAATCCGTGCGCGAAAATCGCGAGATCATCCGCGTGAAGGTCACGGAAGAAACCCCGTGGTGGGTGCCGGAGGTGGTAGACGAGCGGATCTACCTCAAGATCGTGAGCGCGATCGAGAATCTCCTGCACGAGGTGCGCGAGTCGCCGGATCACCCGTTGCGCGCCAAATTCCACGAGGCGCTGGTCCGGTTCACCGACAAGTTGCGCAACTCGCCCGACGTCATCGAGAAGGCCGAAGCGTTCAAGGAGGAGTTGTTCAGTGCGCCGGTGTTGGACGAGATTGCGACGTCGATCTGGCGCACCGCGCGCACGGGGCTCGTGCGCTATGCGGATCGCGAGCCGGCCGAAGGCGCGGCGCCGGGCGCGCTCGAGCGCGGCATCGTGTCCTTCGCCGCGGCGATGCGCTCGAACGAGGCCATGCTCGGCGAGCTGGACCGATTCATCACCGACGCGACGCTGACGGTGGTCGAGCAGTATCGGCACGAGGTCGGCGAGCTGATCGCGCACACGGTGGCGGCCTGGGATCCGGACGCGACGTCGCGCCGGATCGAACTGGCGATCGGCCGCGACCTCCAGTTCATCCGCATCAACGGGACGCTCGTCGGCGGCTTGGCGGGACTCATCATTTACGCGGTGTCCCGGCTCTGGTGACCGGCGCGCGCGTTCCTTCGTGATTATTCTTGTAGGCAGCAAACATGGCCGCACCAGCCCTCATTACCGAGATACACGATCCCGTCAACGCGCGCATCCTCGCTGTGTCCGAGGACCGCGTGGCCGGGTTTCACGCCGATCCCTTCGACGAGATCGCGCGGCTGTCCGGCGTTCCGTTAGGCACGGTGCTGGAGCGCGTGCGGGCCATGCTGGCCGCCGGCACCATCCGGCGCGTGCGTCAAACGCTGCTCTCCACCAATCTCGCGCCGGGCGCGCTGGTGGCGTGGCGCGTGCCGGCCGCGCGGCTCGACGCCGCTTTCGATTTCATGGTGCGCGACGATCCCTTCTCGGGTCACGTGGTGATCCGGTCCACCGACACGGACACCGAGGGATCGGCGTATCGACTGTGGACCACGCTCAAAGTGCCGCAAGGGTTTTCGATGCCGCGCCACGCCGAGCACCTGGCGCGACGCGTCGGCGCCGAGTCGTTCCTGCTCATGCCGGCGAAGGCGTTGTTCACGCTCGGCGTCGGTCACGTGCGGCGGCGCGGGATGGAACCGGGCAGCCGGTCGGATGCCCCGGGCCGGATTCTCGATACGCACATCGTGCGCCTAACGGAGATCGAGTGGCGGGTGCTGGAGCGCCTCAAGCGCGAGCTGTCTGTGGACGAGATCGTCCCCGACCCCTGGCGCGCGCGCGCCGAGGAGGCGCAGGTCTCGCTGGATGAATTCCTGCGCGTGGCGCGCGCCCTCGACGAGCGAGGCGTGATTGGACGGTTCTCGACATTTCTCGAGCACGTGAAACCCTCGGCGGCAGGCACGCGCGTGACGCGATACAACGCGCTCTTTCACTGGCGCGTGCCGCCGGGACGCGAGCTCGAGGCCGGATGCGAGGTGGGTCGTCATCACATCCTCACGCACGCGTACTGGCGGGAGGGGGGCCCGGCGTTCGCAAACGTGAACATCATGGCGGTGGCGCACGGCACCGACAAAGCTCTCGTGTTGGCGCACAAGGCGGCGATCGATGCGCACCTCGCCGAGGCGTCGATCGACGTGAGTTACACGAACGTGTTCTGGGGCGGACGCAGCGAGATCAAGCCCTCTGAAATTTCACCACTGGCCTACGAGGAATGGTGCACCCGCGAGGGGTTGGATCCATCCGCCATGCGAGACGCGGCCTGATCCCGCGCGGGGTTGCAGCGCTGCTGGCGCTCGCGGTGGTCATTGCGTGCGCCGATGCGCGGGGCGATCCGCCGCGCGCCGCGGCGCGCCGCGCATCGCACACGGCGCCGGCGACGCACGCCGACACGATGCTCGATTCTGCGCACGCGGTGACGGCGCGCCTCGAGCAGCGTTGCGCGTCGGATGCGCGGATGACCAACGTGCTCGCACAGGTCCGCGCCGACAGCGATTCGGCCCGCGCGGACTCGATCCGCGGGGCGCAGCGAGACAGCATGGCACTGGCGTCGGCCGATTCGTTAGGCGCGGGCGACAGCACGCACGACGGTGCGTCGCATCCGGCGCACGCGCCGGCGCGGCGCCGGGCCCGCCGCGCGCACCGCGTCACGCCGGCCGCGGCCCCGCATCCCGCGTCGTGGCACGGCGAAGTCGCGCGGCGTGCGCTGGGGCAGACGCCGCTGCCCGGCTCCCTGTTTCCGGGCTGTCGCGTCGTGGCGTACTACGGCAATCCGTTCTCGAAGCGGATGGGGATTCTGGGCGAGATCAATCCCGATTCGATGCTCGACCGCTTGCAGCGCCAGGCCGATGCGTACGTGCATGCGGACAGCACGACGCCCGTGCTGCCGGCGCTCGAGCTGATCGTGACCGTTGCCCAGGGGGCGGCGGGCCGCGATGGGATGTATCGCGCCCGGATGCCCGACTCGGTGATCGACAAAGTGGCGTCGTGGGCGGAGCGCCGCGGCTATCTGTTGATCCTCGACGTGCAGGTGGGGCGGAGCTCGGTGCGCAGCGAGATCGCGCCGCTCATCAAGTATCTGCAGCGCCCGACGGTGCACCTGGCGCTCGATCCGGAGTTCGCGATGTTGCCGACCAAAGTGCCAGGGCACGTGATCGGCACGCTCGACGCGTCGCAGGTGAACGTGGCCGCCGACACGCTGGCCGCGTTAGTCACGCAGTACCAGCTGCCGCCAAAAATGCTGATCGTGCACCGGTTTACCCGTCCGATGCTCACCAACCACGAGCGCATCCACCTCGATCCGCGCGTGCAGATGGTGATTGACATGGATGGTTTCGGCGCGCCGACGCTCAAGCGCAGCTCGTACCTGCATTACATATTCGACCACCCGGTGCAGTTCGCCGGATTCAAGGTCTTCTACAAGAACGACAAGCCGATGTTGACGCCGGAGCAGGTGCTGCGGCTGAAGCCGATTCCCGTCTTCATCATGTACCAGTAGGGCAGGGACGCGCGCGCGGCGACGCGGGCGGCTCCCGTTCCGGCATGTACGCTTACGTTCTCGCGCTTCTTTTCACACCCGATCGCGAACAGGTCGTGCTGATGGACAAAACGCGGCCGGCGTGGCAGCGCGGGCGCGTCAATGCGTTAGGCGGCAAGCTCGCGCCGGGCGAGAGCGCCGCGGAGGCCGCCCGCCGCGAGGTGCGCGAGGAAGCAGGTGTCGATGTCGCCGCGTGGGACACGGTGCTCGTCTGGCGCGATCCCCAGTACACGATGCACGTGCTTCGTGCCTTTGACGACGCGGCAAGCAGCGCGTGCACCGCCGAGGATCAGCGCGTGTTCCGGGCGCCGGTGCATGCGCTGCCCGCGAACGTGATCGACAATCTGCGCTGGCTCGTGCCGCTCGCGCTGGATCGTGACGTGGCGCTGCCGATCGAGGTGCGGAGCGCCTCGCCTCACGGATCGGGACTCACCGAGCCGCCGCCGTGACGCACGGACGGGCGTTCGATTCCGGCACGACCGATCCCAAAGCCGGACACCGGTGCTGCCAACGGACGGAGGGCTGCACCGGGTAACATCTGATGCGCGTGCAAGATGCTGGCTGCGCGGTGCGCGGCACGACTATTCCCTCGCGCACACGCAGGCTCGCGACTGATCTACCGCGGCGCACACGGCGCCGCGTCCACCCCGGCCGCCGACATTCATCCACATGCTCAACGACCTCCGGTACGCGTTCCGCACGATTTTCCGCAGCCCCGGATTCGCCGCCGTCACCGTGCTCACGCTTGCGTTGGGCATCGGCGCCAGTACCGCGATCTTCAGCGTCGTCGATGCGGTGTTGCTGCGGCCGCTGCCGTACCCCCAGTCCGACCGGTTGGTCGATATCTGGTCCAACGGGCTGGGCGGCAATTTTCCGGGGCGGATGGGTCTCTCGTATCCACATGCGTTAGACATCCGCAAGATGCGGCAGGATTTCGCTGGCGTTGCGGTCTACACGACGCAGCGATCGAACATGACCGGCATCGGCGATCCCATCGAGGTGCAGGCGGCGGTAGTCTCGCCGGACCTGTTCTCGGTGCTGGGCGTGCATCCGGTGATCGGGCGTGCTTTCACGGCGGCCGATGTGCACGCGCCGGTGACGGTCCTGAGCTACGCGACCTGGACGGGCCGCTATGGCGGGGACCGCTCTGTGTTAGGTAAGACGATCATGCTCGACGGCCGTGCGTACACGGTGATCGGCGTCCTTCCGCCGGCGGCGCGGTTTCCGGATGAGCGCACCGAGTTGTGGCTGCCCATCGGCGTCGCGTTCGCCGACAATCCCGACCTCGAAGTGAATGCCGATTATTTCGCGTTCAGCGTGGTGGGCCGCCTGGCGCCTGGCGCGTCGGTCGAACGCGCCGGCGCCGACCTCGCGCTGTTCTCCAAGCGATTGGCGGAGGCATCCACTCAGACGTCCGCGCCGAAAGCCGGCGATGCCAGGTCCGCCGGAGCGAACGGTCCCGCGGCCGGTCCGCCACCAGGCGCCGGAGCGCCGAGCGGCGCCGTGCGACGAGTCGTGATCGCGCGGTCCGGCGGACCGCCGGGCGGAGCGGCGGGCGGCCTCAAGGACCAACTCGACACGCCGTCCTTCACGCTGCAGGCGTTGAGCCGGTCGGTGGTGGGCAGCGGACGCAGCTTGATCCTGGTGCTCTTCGGCGCCGTTGGCGTGGTGATGCTGATCGCCTGCGTGAACGCCGCCGGTCTCCTCATGGCGCGCTCGAGCGGACGGCGACGCGAGATCGCCGTCCGCCGAGCGTTAGGCGCAGGCCGGGGACGCATCGTGCGGCAGCTGCTCACCGAGAGCGTCGTGCTCTCGCTGGCCGCCGCCGGCGCCGGTTTGGCGTTAGGCGCCTGGGGCCTCGACGGGATTCTCGGCACCTGGCCGGGCGTGCTGCCACGCGTCGGCACAATCGACATCGACGGGCGCGCCCTCGCGTTCACGCTGGCCTTAGCCCTCGCGACCGGCGTCGCCTTCTCGCTCGTGCCCGCACTGCGCGCCGCGTCGCCCGATGTCGAGCGCACGCTGCGCGACGATTCGGCAGCGAGCACCGGCGCGCGCCGGCGCTCGCACGGCGTGCTCGTGGTGACCGAAATGGCCCTCGCGCTGGTGCTGCTCGTGGGGGCCGGACTCCTCGTCCGCAGCTTCGTCCGGCTGAGCGAGGTTCGCCCCGGATTCGATCCCCAGAACGTGCTCGCGGCGCGCATCCGCCTCACGCCGTCGCGCTATCAGAACGTGCAGCAGCAGCAGGACTTTTTCGACCAGGTGGAAGCAGACCTGATGCGCCGGCCCGGCGTGATGGGCGTCTCGCTCTCCCGCACGCTGCCGCTCAGCGGCGCGACGATGATGTTAGGCATGGATCCGCGCGAGGTGCGCGCCGACGATCCGGATCAGGTGCTGATGATCGGCCTCGATGTCGTCGATGCGCAGTACTTCACCACCCTGCGCATCCCGCTGCTCGCCGGGCGCGTCTTCGGCCCGTCCGACCGCGCCGGCTCGCCGAGCGTCATCATCGTGAACGATCTGCTCGCCAAACAGCTGTGGCCCGGTCAGTCGCCGATCGGCAAGCAAATGCCGCTGCACGGCGGCGGCGGAGGGTCGGCGCCGGCGACGGTGGTTGGCGAAATCGCCGCCCTGCGCTCGGGTCGCATGGACGCGCCGCCGCAGCCCGAGCTTTATGAGGCGGTGGCGCAGTCCGGGCCGCTGCTGCAAGCGTGGGTGTCGGTGCGCGCGTCGAGCCATCCGCTGCAGCTCGCCGGGGCCGTGCGCGAAGCGGTGTCGCGCGCCGATCCGCAGCAGCCGATCGGCGAGATCGTGAGCCTGGAACAACTGATCGAGCGGCAGACGGCGGCGCGGCGTCTGACGATGGCGCTGGTGTCGCTCTTCGCGGCGGTCGCGATGACGCTGGCGGCGATCGGGATGTACGGCCTGGCGGCGTACACGGTGACGCGGCGGACGCGCGAGTTCGGCATCCGCGTTGCGTTAGGCGCGCAGCGGAGCGACGTCCTGCGCATGGTGCTGCGCGAGCACCTGCGCCTGGTCGCCGCCGGCGCCGCGGCCGGCATCGTCATCGCGCTCGGCCTCACGCGCGTGATGCGTACGTTGCTCTTCGATGTGAGCCCGACGGATGTGCCGACGTTCGCGTGTACCGTGGCCGGCCTGGCGATCGTCGGGGTGCTGGCGGCGCTCATGCCCGCCCGCCGCGCCACGCGCGTGGACCCGATGGTGGCCCTCCGCCACGAATAGCGGCGGGCGCCGTTAGGCGTTAGGCGGCTCCGTCCAGGATGTGCCGGATCTTGCGCGTCAGCGCGTCCGGCGAGAACGGCTTGCCCAGGAATTCCACGCCGTCCGTCAGGAACCCCTCCTGCTGGCTCGCCGACTCTGCGTAGCCGGACATGAGCAGCATCGCCATGTGCGGGTGCAGCTCGCGGATGCGCCGCGCCAGGTCGGGACCCTGCATTTCCGGCATCGCGATGTCCGACAGCACGAGGTCGATCGAGTCGCCCGACGCATCGCAGATCCGAAGCGCTTCGGCGCCGTTGGTCGCTTCGAGCACCCGATGCCCCGCTCGCTCGAGAATGCGCTTGATCACCGCGCGGATGCCGTCGTCGTCCTCCACCACCAGCACCGTTTCGCTGCCGCCGCTCGTCTGCGGCCGCGGCGGCTGTCCGGCGGGCGAGGCGGCGCCGTCCGCCACCGGCAGGAACACCTCGAAGGTCGACCCCTCGCCGGGCGCGCTGATGACGCGAATGTATCCGCCCGATTGCTTCACGATCCCATACACCGTGGACAGGCCGAGCCCGGTGCCCTTGTGCCGATCCTTCGTGGTGAAGAACGGCTCGAAGATGCGCGACTTGGTCGCCTCGTCCATGCCGAGCCCCGTGTCGGTCACGGAGATCAACACGTACGCGCCCGGGCGCACCGCGAACGACCAGCCCTCCCGCGCCGATGCCGCATCGAGCGTGACGTTTTGCGTCCGTACCGTTAGGCGCCCGCCATCGGGCATCGCGTCGCGCGCGTTCACCACCAGATTGACGATCACCTGCTCCAGCTGACCGGCATCGGCGCGCACGGCGTGCAGCTCGGGCGCGAGCCGCGTCGACAGCGTGATGTCCTTGAGCAAGAGGCGCTGGAGCATCTTCTCCAGCTCGCTCACGGTTTGATTCACGTCCAGGACGCGCGGCTGGAGCATCTGCTGGCGGCTGAACGCGAGCAGCTGGCGCGTCAGGCGGGCGGCGCGGTCCGCGGCGAGGTCGATCTCCTGGATGTCCTTGTGGCGCGCATCGTCGGCGGCGACATCCTGCAGCAGCAGCTGGCTGTAACTCTTGATCGCCGTCAGCATGTTGTTGAAATCGTGCGCCACGCCGCCGGCGAGCCGGCCGACCGCTTCCATTTTCTGCGCCTGCATGAGCTGCGCTTCGAGGCGTTTGCGGTCGGTCATATCGGCGAAGGTCACGACGTAGCCGTTGGCCGGGTCGTCGTCGACCGGTCCCCAGGACATGCTCACCTCGAACGTGCTGCCGTCGCTGCGGGTGGCCACGCCGGGCACGTCGGTTTTCACGGCGCGCGTGTCGCCGTTGAGCACGGGCAGCTCGCCGCTGCCGGGAAACATCGGCAGTCGCTGCCCAACGGCTTGGGCCGCGGTCCACCCGAACATGCGTTGGGCGGCGGGATTCCACTGGCGCACGACGCCCTGCGCATCCACGGCGCAGACCGCCAGCGGCGCGGCTTCGAACAGCGCACCCAGCCGAGCGTTGGTCCGGCGCAGCTCCGCATCGCGCTCGCGGAGCGCTTCGCCGGCCGCGGCCGCGGCATCGAGCGCGCTGCCTAACTCAGCGTTGGACGATTCGAGGTCGCCCGTCATCTGCTGCAGCGCCGCCATCTGCTGCTCGAGCTCGGCCTGCTGTTCCTCGAGCTGCGTCGCCTGCATCTCGAGGTGCTCCTGCTGCTGGAACACTTCCTCCGCCTGCGCGAGCAGCCGCGAGCGCATGCGCCGCATGATCAGGAAGAGCCCGATGATCTCGAGCAGCAGCGTCCCGGCAGAGGCCCAACGCACGGCGACCATGCTGCGATCGCGTTCTCGCAGCCGCGATACGGCGCGCGCTACCAGGTCGGCCGACGTCTGGCGCGCGCTGTCGGTGAGCGCCGTGCTCTGAGCCGCGATGCGCCGCGCCGAGTCGAAATCGCCGCGGCCGGCCGCCGCCAGCTCCGGATCGACGAAGGACGCGTCCCAGCGTCCGACGAGCCGCCGCAGCCGATCGATGCGGCCCTGCCATGCGGGATCATCACCGGTCACCGAGCGCAGCGAATCCAGCGAGGCGTACAGCTGCGCGCGGCTGGCGATGCCCGACGCGAGGCCCGTCGTGTCGGTGGTGAGCAGGTAGCCGCGCACGCCGGCCTGTCGGTCGATCAGGAGCGTGTTGATGTCGCGGGCGAGCAGCGTCACCTGGCGTCCCTGCAGGATCTCGCTCCGGCTCACCAGTTGAACGATGGCGATCAACGAGAGCGTCGCAATCACACCGCCGAGCGCCAGGAGACCGAGCCCGAACAGCCGGCGGACGACCGCGCGAACGTTCGCTCGGTCGAGGACGGAGGGGGGCTGGACGTTGGTCATTGCAGACGGGCGCGGCATTGTGGAGGCACGGCAGTGCTCGTGTATCTAGATGGAAACCGGGTAGCGCGCCAGCCGTGGCGGGCTGAAACGTCGGGACGGGTTCCGCTGACTCTCGTTGAGATGACGCGTAGAGGCACGCGTCCGTCATCGTGCGCGACGTCCCCGGCAATGGCGTCGAGGACGGCACGCTCCTGGCAGTCGACACCCTGCTCCATGGCAGAGCCGACGGAGTTGCATCCCGCACGGCGCCACGTGCCCGCGCTGGACGGCGTGCGCGGCGTGGCGATCCTCGCGGTAATGGCGTTTCACTTCACGCTGCGCATGCCCGACGCCACGTCGGGCGACCGCCTTGTCCACCGCGTGTTAGGCGCCGGTTGGGCGGGCGTCGACCTGTTCTTCGTGTTGTCGGGTCTGCTGATCACGACCTTGCTGCTCGACGCGAAGGGCGCGCCGCACTACTACCGTACGTTTTACGGCCGCCGGGCGCTGCGGATCTTCCCGCTGTATTACGGATTTCTGGCGCTGTACTTCCTGCTCGTCGTCCATCGGGGCACGACGGCCGACGATCATTACCTGTGGCACGAGCAGGGGTGGTGGTGGAGCTACCTGGACAACTGGTGGCTCGCGTTCGTGCGGCGCACCGAGCCGCCTAACTATTTCTGGACGGGCCCGTTCTGGTCGTTGGCCGTCGAGGAGCAGTTCTACCTGCTGTGGCCGACGCTCGTGCTGCTGCTCACGCGGCGCCGCCTGGCGATCGTCTGCGGCGCCGTCATCGTCGGCGCGCCCGTGTTCCGGTTGTGGCTGCGCGCGCACCACGCGGCGCTGATCGCTCCGTATGCGCTCACGCCGGCGCGTCTCGATTCGCTGGCGGTGGGCGCGCTCCTGGCGATCGTGTTGGCCGACCACCGTCTCGCGTACGTCGGCTCGCGGATCTTCATCGGGCTTGGCGTGATGGCGGCGGCGATCACGGTGGCGGTGTTCCACGCGCACGGCGGGTTGTGGACGTACGGCGGGTGGGAGGAAGGGCCGGGCTACACGATCATGGCGATCGGGTGGGGCGGGCTCGTGGCCGCGGGCGCGACGGCGGTGCGCGGCACCATTCCGGCGCGCGTGCTCGGCGCCCATTGGCTGCGTGCGTTAGGCAAGTACAGTTATGCGATGTACGTCTTCCACGTGCCGATCTGGGCGCACGTGCAGCCGCTGGTGTTCCCCGGGAACCGCGTGCCGGCGGTGTTCGGCTCGCACATCCTGCCGTCGCTTGCGTTAGGCGTGCTATGCGGGCTGCTCGCCTTCGCGGCTGCCTTCGTGAGCTGGAACGTCTACGAGAAACAATTCCTCAAGCTCAAGCGGTATTTCGCGTACGCGCCATCCGTGCGAGCGCCGCGCGATCCGGCGCAAGCCGAGCAGCCACAGGCGGCCGGTGCGCCGGGTGCGGCGATCGCGGGCGCCGGCTGACAGCGACCGCACTGCTCGCACTGCGGTCCGCCGCCGTTCCATCAGCGCAATGTTTCGCGCCGTCGCGCGCGCATTTGCTGCGGGTCCGCGCGTCGATGCACGGCAAGTTGCCCCCATGCTTGCCGCGATTCAATCCGCCGCCATCCTCGGCATCGAAGCCTACGACATCACCGTCGAGGTCGACGCCGCGCGCGGCCTGCCGGCCTGGACCATCGTCGGCCTCCCCGCCGGCGCGGTGAAAGAAAGCCGCGAACGCGTCGGCGCAGCGTTAGTCAACTCCGGTTTCACGCTCCCGCCTCGCCGGGTGACCGTGAACCTCGCACCGGCCGGATGGACAACGGCAAAAAGATCGGCGCTTCGTCCGGCGCGTAATTCGGCTGCCAGCACTGCGGCCGGCTAACGGTACGGGGCGCCGCGCACGCGCGGCCGGGGAGGGGCGGTGACATGACCGATGCCGAACGTCGTGAAGAGGCGCAGGTCGTGGCAGCCACGGCGCTCATTCTCGATGACCCTGTGAGCGCGTTGCACATCCTCGGCGTCGAGCTTGACGCATCGCTGAGCGATCCCGCGACGCTTCGTACAATCGCCGCGGTCGTCGTGCACACCGCTGAGCTGCGTGCCCGCCTTCTCGATCGCATCGGCGACGTAATCAGCACCTACTGCACCCTGCACGCCTCGGTCGAGGCGGTCGGTGCGGTACTCTCGGGTACGCCGATCGAGAGGCGGCTGGCCAAGAACGTCGATCTCGCGGCAGTGCGGGACGCACTCGCCGATGTCGTCTCGCCTAACGGCGTCGCCCTTCACTCTCTCTTGACGTAAGGAGCCACTATGGCCGGAGTCTTTGGCGTCACCCCGATGCAGCCCTACCCCTCGTGGGCGCAGGGCTTGGAGCAAGGGACGGGCGCGATCGCCAACGCGATCTACCAGCGGCGGATGCTGGACCTGGAGCGGCAGAAGTTCGGGCTCCAGCAAGCCGAGGCGGGCTACCAGCCCGCGCACCAAGAGCAGGTCTACACGCCGGGTCGCCTCGCGCAGCCCTCGATGGTCTCGGTGGGCAACGTGCCGTCGCCAACGCCGGGCACCTCCACGATGGGCGCGAGTTCTAACGGCACGGTCATGGGCTCACCCGACGCGATGGCCCGGACCACGGGCTCCTACAAGACCACGACCGTGCCAGGCTACTACGACATCACGAAGTCGCTGCCCTACGCCCAGGCCGAACTCAACGGGCGGCTCATGGCGGCGATCTACGGAGGGCAGATCCGTAATCAGGGATTGGAGCAGCGCTACGGCGGTGTCGATCCTAACGGCAACTACCAGCCGGGCAGTGAGTACTACCTGCGAACCGGCGTCGTGAACGCCCGGAACCAAGGGCAACTCGCCGACATCAACGCACGCGGCGACCAAACGAGGCAGACTGACCAGTTTCTCTACGGCGGTCAGGGGCCGGTCGACCCAGCCACCGGCCAGCCGTTAGGCGCCCGCACCATGTCGACGCTCGCGACGCAGGCCCCGGTGCTAGATGAGCGGCGACAGGCCGCAGCGGCGGCACTCGCGACTCGACAGGCCGCCCAGAGCGATCTCGCTGCCCATCGGCGCGCCACGGAGAGCGCCGCGGCTGTGCGGGCGGCGCAGCAGGCCGTGGATGCCGATACGCGCAGCATGCCCAAGCCACCGGCCTTCGGGTTCCTCAACCCGAGTGATTCGGTTGCCTTCTACAACCGGCGCGCCGCAGCGCAGGCACGACTCACGACCGATCAGTCGCGGCTGGATTCGCTGAACAACGCGCCGACAGGCCTCGTCACCACGCCCGGCGCGCGGCCATTCTCGAGCGGCTCGTCGGTGGCGCCGCACGTTCCGCGTTCCGGCACGGAGGCCTCGAACCTCACGCCGACGCTTCGTCCGATGGGAAGCGTTGCGCCGAGCACGACGTTAGGCAACCGGCAGGTCCCCAACCAGTCGACCAGCACGCGGCCGACGGCGACGTACCTGCCCCGGAGCCCTGGCGACCCGACGGTCAGTCAGGGTGCCGGTGGCGCCTCTGAGCGGGCGCTCTACGATGCGGCCGTGCGCCGGATCGCGCAGAACGTCAGCGATCCTGCCGAACAGGCCCGCCAGTTCCAGCAGGCTGCGGCGATCTACCAGCAGCGCGTCGCACGCCAGAAGGCGCCGCGATGAGTCCTCCGGTTAGGCCTGAGCAGGACCCCT
Source organism: Gemmatimonadaceae bacterium (assembly GCA_036273715.1). NCBI lineage: Bacteria > Pseudomonadati > Gemmatimonadota > Gemmatimonadia > Gemmatimonadales > Gemmatimonadaceae > Gemmatimonadaceae bacterium. Next base: position 752 of record DASUHB010000037.1, on the reverse strand, counting down.
ACGCGGACCTGGGCCAAAGTGCGCCGGCCGCCGGCGGCGGGGCTGATCCGTACGCTGGGCTCGGCGTCGATCGCTCGCTAACGCCAGGGCCGACCCCGTCGCCGCGGCTTTCGCTTACCGGCTCCGCCCCTGGGGTGCGGCCCGATGTCACAGCCGCGCTTCCGACAACGCCACAGCGATACGCCGCCTCGGCGAACCTTCCCGAGCGCGCCATCCAGCAGGTTGGCGAATTCGCAACGGGGGCGGTTAGGCACCCCATCACGACCGCCGAGGGCATGGTTACGGCGCCGCTCGAATCGGCGTACCGCACGTTTCTCGCGCCGGTCCAAGGCACGCAGATCACGCCGACGGAGTACCTGGGGGGCAAGGTGGGCATCGTGCCCGGTGTCACGCCGCGACTCACGCCCGGGACGACCGTCACGGCAGCGAACACGCCGAGCAGCATCACGCCGCAGGAATTTCGCCAGGCGGCGACACAGACCGTGGCCAACGCTGCGAGCCTGCCGCTGGCCGAGGGCACGAGCGTGTTCGCTCGGCGCCTCCTGACGCCGGTGACTGACGCCGGTAGCGCTGCCTTGTTCGGTCGTGCGGCCGGCGGCGCAGTCGGCGCATTCCCGGTCGGCGCCGCGTACACGCCGAACGATCCGCTTGCCGGCGGCCTGGCAATGGCGACCCTCGGCGGCGGACTGCCGTTCGCGGGTGAGGCCGCACGTCGTGCAGCGAGCCGGGTCACGTTGGGTGCGCGCACCACG
>DASUHB010000036.1 GCA_036273715.1 Gemmatimonadaceae bacterium | reverse complement strand
ACGACGCCTAACGACGCGATCAAGGTCGCCGGCATCGCGTCGCCCCCGCTCTCGCACCTCATCTCGGCCATGAACCGCGAGAGCATCAACCACTTCGCGGAGCTGCTGTTCCGCGATGCGGGCCGCAAGGCGGCGAGCGATGGCGTCGGCTCGGTGGAAACGGCGAACGCGCTGCTCCAGACCTTTCTCACGCACAAGGTCGGTGCGCCGGCCGGCGCCGTGGTGGTTGCCGACGGCAGCGGACTCTCCGTGCTCGACCGCGTGACGCCGCGTTCGCTCGTCGATTTGCTGGCGTACGCGAACACCGCGCCCTGGAGCGATGCGTTCCACGCGTCCCTGCCCGTCGCCGGCGAGTCGGAGCTGCTCAAGCGGCGGATGAAGTACACGCCCGCACAGGGAAACCTGCACGCCAAGACCGGCACCACGAACAACGTGATCTCGCTCGGCGGCTACGTCACCGCGCGCGACGGCGAGCTGCTCGCGTTCGCGTTCATCTACAACGGCACCGACCGCTGGAACGCCAAGACGACGATCGATGCGATGGGCGGCACGCTCGCAGCCTTCTCGCGTTAGGCTCGGCCGCGCCGGTCGAGCCGATCCTTCAAAATTGTCTGATGTTGACGCCGCGCTTGGCGAGCTCGCCGATGTACGCGGCGGCGTTCACGCTCTCGTCGGGCGTGTGCACGCCCGGCGGCGCGATCTCTCCCCTGGCCTGCATCTGCCCGGTGATCGACAGCGAGTAGCCCGTGGTGCGCATCATCGCGCTGATGTGGTGCGCCTCGTCGTAGTAGTCGACCAGCTCGAATCCGACCGTCTTGGCGCTGCCCGCCTTGCTGCCCTGGACGATGACGCGCAGGGCAAGCAGATCGTGACCCTTCGGCTTGGTTAGGCGGGGACCCACCGTCGCCACGAACAGATCGCGCGGGATCACCCTCGTGCCCTTCACGTCCACCGGCGTCAGCTCGAGCAGACCGAGATCGCGAATCGCCTCCATGATGTGCGCGTGCCCCGGATAGCGAAGCGTCTTGTACTCCATCGTTGGGATCTGGCCCTCGTATCGGAACGCCATCGTCGAGAGACCGCCCGCTGTGTGGAACGCCTCGAGCTTGCCCACCGGGTCGGGGAACGACACCTCCTCGATCTCCGACAACGCCTTGACGCGCGTGCGCTTCGCGTCGCGCAGCACCCATGACAGCGTCGTGTAGTAGTCCAGGACGCCTTCGAGCGAGTACACGATCTGGTAGTTGAGCGGCGGCTCGGGGTGTTGCGGCAGACCGCCCACGAAAATCTTGACCGAGCGCACCTTGTCCATCTGCTCGATGCCGTGCTGCGCGAGAATGTTTACCATGCCCGGCGCGACCCCGCAATCGGGGATCACGGTGATGCCCTTCGCCTTGGCCGCTGCGTCCAGCTCTTTCTGCTGAAACACGATTTCGGTGTTGCCGCCGAGGTCGCAAAAGTGCGTTCCGGCTTCGACCGCCAACCGCGCCAAGTCCAGATTGAAGTAGTAGGGGATCGCGCTCATCACCGCGTCGCTATCGCGCATCACGGCGAGGACGGCGGCTGTGTCACGCACATCGAGATGCGTCGGGATCAGTCGCTTCCCCGAGTACGGCGCAAGAAAATCGGCGACATGGGAGACGTTCAGGTCCGCAAGGCGAACCTCTTTGACATCGGGATTCTGAAGCAGGTCGTACGCACACGCCGAGCCTTGAAGGCCGGCTCCGAGAACGAGCATCCGCATGGGCCGTGGTTCTCCTGGTCAATCGATCTGAATTTGGGCGAGCCTTGAAAAATAAGTGATTGCAGCGCCGACCCCAACTTTGGCGCACTTCCCTGAACCGTGCCCGCCCTTAGCTTCCTGACTCGACGACGCACGCAGTCAGCCGACCAGACACACAGCCAATGACCGATCATCGTTTGATCTTCGACGCGGAGGCGCAGAACACGGGGACGAACACTATCGTCACCGCGGATCACTTTCTCACGCCGGTCGATCAGTTCTTCACGCGCAGTCACGGCAAAACGCCGACGATAGACCCGCGATCCTGGCGCCTCGAGGTGGGCGGCCTCTGTTCGCGGCCGCGAACTTTCACGCTCGACGATCTGCGCGCGCTTCCACGCCGGACGGTTGCGGCCACTCTCGTGTGCGCCGGACTGCGACGCAACGAGTATCTGCTGCTCGGCCCCCTTCCGGGCGAGCTCCCGTGGGGTCCGCAAGCGGCGAGCACGGGCGACTGGACCGGCGTTCTCCTTCGCGATGTTCTCGATCTGGTTGGCGCCTCGCCGGCTGCACGATATGTCGAGTTCACGGGGCTCGATAGCGTCGAACGTCACGGTCACACGTTCGGCTTTGGCGGCTCGATCGATCTCGACAAAGCGCTGGATGGAGACGTGCTGCTCGCCACCGAGCTCAATGGCGCCGAGCTTCCGCCCGTGCATGGATTTCCGGTGCGGGCGGTCGTTCCGGGTTGGATTGGCGCGCGCAGCGTGAAGTGGCTTGGCCGCATCGCGCTCCTGACCGAACCGTCGGAGAATTACTTCCAGCGCGAAGCGTACCGCGTGCAGTACACGGTGGATCCGGCCAAGCCGCGCGACGTGACAGCAGGCGTGGCGCTCAGCAGGATCACCGTGAACGCGGCGATTCTGGATCCGGTGCCGGAGCAGGAAGTATGTGCGGGCGTGCTTCGTGTGCGCGGGTGGGCATGGGGCACGGCAGCCCGCCCGGTGACCGCCGTCGAGGTATCGCCTAACGATGGCCACGACTGGCTTCCGGCCCGCGTCACGAAACCGGGCTTGGGCTACACCTGGACGTTCTGGGAAGCGACGGTGGACCTCCAGCCCGGCCGCCGCACGCTCGTCGTTCGCGCGACGGACGGCGCGTCGCCCGCGCAATCGCCCGAGCTCCGCGACGGCTGGAACGTGAAGGGCTACGCGAACAACGCCTGGCACCGCGTAGCGATCGTCGTCCAGCGTGCCGGCACGTGAATCGCAATCGCTGCGCGGTCGTCCGCCCTTTGTCTCCTGTCCCCGCGCCCTTGGCCGCCTGTACATGACGCATGACGTCTGGACATCGGTCGACGACTACATCACGTCGTCTCTCGTCGGACACGACGAGGTCCTCGAGGGCGCCCTCGAGCGCAGCGCCGCGCACGGTCTGCCGCCGATCAGCGTGTCGCCTCCCCAAGGAAAGCTGCTCTTCCTGCTCGCCCATGCGATGCGGGCGCGCCGCATCCTCGAGCTCGGTACGTTAGGCGGCTATTCGACCATCTGGCTCGCTCGCGCCCTGCCCCGCGGCGGACGCGTGGTGACGCTCGAGCTCGAGCCCGCGCACGCCGACGTCGCGCGACAGAACCTCCGCCGCGCCAAGCTCGCGCGACGCGTGGATGTTCGCGTTGGTCCGGCGCTCGACACGCTCGACCAACTCATCGCCGAGCATGTCAAGCCGTTCGACCTGGTCTTCATCGACGCCGACAAGCCGCGCATTCCCGACTATTACGCGCGTGCGCTCGCGCTCACTCGGCCTGGCTCGGCGATCATTGTCGACAACGTCGTCCGCGACGGGAAGCTCGCCGATCCATCCAGCGACGATCCGAACGTTGAAGGCGTGCGCGCACTGCACCACCTGCTGGCCCACGACGATCGCGTCTCGGCCACCACGATCCAAACGGTCGGCAGCAAGGGATACGACGGATTTACGCTCGCACTCGTGAACCGCCCTTAACCATCTGCGTTTTCTAAAAAAAGGGTCCTCGCGGAATTTTGGGGAAAGCAGGGCGGTACACGTCGGCGCACTATGTCCGCTGGAAGAGCGACGTGAGGGCTAACTGGAGGCCTGTGTCAAGGGCTTCTTCGCTCTGGTGTGAGGGATAACTACAAGGATACAAGAGATGGGGTCGGTGCATATGCAACCTCAACGACGCGTCGTTAAGCGTGGAGATGCGCCGACCCCATCTCTTACATCCTCGTCGTTATCCTTTTGAGCCTTTGTCGTAGATGCCTCCATGTGGCGTTTGGGCGGCGCCTCGCCACGC
>DASUHB010000035.1 GCA_036273715.1 Gemmatimonadaceae bacterium | reverse complement strand
GAGCTGCCCGAGCTCATCAATGTGCTGCGCGGAGAAATGAGTCTCGTTGGGCCGCGGCCCTTACTCATGGAGTATTTGCCGTTATACTCTCCCGAGCAGCGACGCCGTCACGATGTTCGCCCTGGCGTCACGGGTTGGGCGCAAGTCAACGGACGCAACGCGCTCACGTGGCGCGAGAAGTTTGCACTCGATGTGGAGTACGTCGACCGCGTGAGTCTCGCACTCGACCTGCGCATTCTGCTATTGACCATCGTGAGCGTCGTGCGCAGCGAAGGCATCAGCCATCACGGGCACGTCACCATGCAGCCGTTCCGCGGAGGACACGGACGCGACGATGCGTGAGTTGGTCCTGATCTGGGGCGCTGGCGGCCACGGAAAAGTGGTCGCCGACCTCATCCGTGCAACCGGTCACGCCGTGGCTGGTTACGCCGATGCGGATCAGGCCAAGTGGGGCGCAACCGTGGAACCCGGCGGAGCCACGGTCGTCATCTCCGAGGCTGATCTCGTCCAATTGCTCGACCAGGGCTCCTCGCTGCCGTGCCGCGCGACCGCCATTGCGCTCGCGCTGGGCGACAACGACACGCGGCTGCGAAGCGCAGAGCGCGCCGCTCGCGCGCTCATGCCGGCGCTCGTGCACCCGTCGGCGACGGTCAGCGAGTCTGCCCAACTGGGCGCCGGCACCGTGGTGTTTGCGGGCGCGGTCGTCAATGCAGCAGCGACCATCGGCACCGCGGCGATCATCAACTCCGCTTCGGTTGTCGAGCACGACTGTATCGTGGGCGACGGCGCGCACGTCGCGCCCGGCGCCGTGCTAACTGGCGGGGTGAGCGTTGGACGAGCAACACTCGTGGGCGCGCGATCGGTGGTGCTGCCTGGAGTGACGATCGAAGCCGATGTCGTGGTAGGCGCAGGTGCCGTAGTCGCCGGCGATGTCCAAGCCGGCATGGTGGTGGCGGGCGTACCCGCCCGTGTCTTGAGACAACGAGCGACATGAAATCCGGGAAGAAGCAGGGACGCATTTTCCTCTCGCCCCCGCACATGGGCGACCTCGAGCAGAAGTACATCGCCGAAGCGTTCGCATCCAACTGGATCGCGCCGCTCGGTCCCCACGTCGAATCCTTTCAGCGTGAATTCGCGGCGACCGTCGGCGTGTCGCACGCGCTCGCGACCATCTCCGGCACCGCCGCACTGCACCTCGCGCTGCAACTCGTCGGCGTCGGACACGGCGATGACGTGTTCGTTAGCACGCTCACATTTGCCGCGAGCGTCAATCCGGTTCGCTACCTCGGCGCCACGCCCGTGCTCGTGGACAGCGAGCGCGAGTCCTGGAACATCGATCCGCACCTCGTCGCACAGGCGCTGCAAGATCGCGCGAAAACCGGCAAGCTGCCCAAAGCGGTCGTCGTCGTGCACCTGTATGGACAGAGCGCCGACATGGATCCGATTCTCGAGGCCTGCCGCCAATACCAGGTGCCGCTCATCGAAGATGCCGCCGAAGCGCTCGGCGCCACCTACAAGGGTCGCCCCGTCGGGACGCTCGGACGCGCCGGCGTCTTCTCGTTCAACGGCAACAAGATCATCACGACCTCGGGCGGCGGAATGCTCGTGAGTGAAGATCGTCGCCTGGTCACGCACGCGTTCAAGCTCGCCACACAGGCGCGCGATCCGGCGCCGTATTACGAGCACTCGCAGGTGGGCTACAACTATCGCATGAGCAACGTGCTGGCCGGCATCGGGCGCGGACAATTGCGCGTGCTGAGCGAGCGCGTGGCGGCACGCCGCCGAAACTTCGAGTTTTACACCTCCGCGTTGCGCGACGTGCCGGGCATCGAGTTCATGCCCGAAGCCCCGTGGGGCAGCCACACCCGCTGGCTCACCACCGCCGTGATCACCCCGACCGAGTTCGGAATCGACCGCGATGAGTTGCGCCAACGCCTCGATGCAGCGAATATCGAAGCACGGCCGGTGTGGAAGCCAATGCACTTGCAGCCGATTTATCGCGAATGCACGGCCCTTGGCGGCTCCGTCGCCGAAGACTTGTTTCGCCGAGGGCTGTGCCTGCCGTCCGGGTCGGCCATGACCGCGGATGACTTGGAGCGAGTCGTGACCGTGGTTCGTGAAGCAGCCCGGCAGCCGGTGTTGTCGCGGGCGGTGTCCTGAGCGCGCTTCAGCGTGCGTGCCGGGCGATTGATCGATCCAGCGAGACCTGATGTCCGATTTGCTCCCTAGCGGCACGCCGCACGGTTCTGCCCTCACGCCGGGCACAGCAGCGAGCACGCCCACGACTCGTCCAAATGACGACGTCGAAGGCGGCGCGGAGTCCATCGACATCAAGGAGTCGGTGGCCACGCTGCGCCGCCACCTGTGGCTCATCATTGCCGTGACCGCCGCGGCCACCGCGATCGCTGCCTACCGCATCAGCAAGCAGGCGCTCGAGTATCAGGCCACCGCAGTGATCCGCCTGGTGGATGAGCGGCGCGAGCTCGCCGGAAACCTCGACGACAACGCCGGCCAGGGCATGATGGGCGGCTACTGGACCGACCCGATCACCTCGCAGATGCAGGTGCTGCGCAGCCGCGCCGTCGCCGCGGCGGTGGTGGACTCGCAAGCATTGGGACTCCGCGTGCAGAGCCGGGGCTTCCCGGCGTCCGCGCTGCGCAACGTCTCGCTCGCGTCCGAAACGAGCGGCGACACGGTCCGCCTGGAGTTCATGCCTAACGGAGTGAACGTCGTGTCGGGCCCCACGACGACGCTCGTCCCGTACGACAGCACCGTGCACGCCGGCGGCATCGCGTTCTCCGTGCACGCCAGGCCCGCCAATTCGCAGAAGGGCGCGCTCTACACCATCTCGCGCACCGCCGCGATCGACATGGTGCTCGCCGGCCTGAGCGCGCACCAGCGCGATCGCACCGACGTCGTCGACGTCTCGTACACCGCCCAGGATCCGTACGTCGCCCAGCAAATCGTCAACACGGCCGTCGACGTCTTCCAGGTGCAGAACGCCGCCAACGCGCAGCAGCAGTCGCGCCGCCGGCGCATCTTCGTCGAAGCGCAGCTGCACCAGACCGACTCGCTCCTGCAGATCGCGCAGGACCACCTGAGCGCCTACCGGACCAACAAGCAGGTCTACGGTTCGTCCGATGCCGTCGTCTCCGCCGAGCAGACGGGATTGCTCAACCTCGACGTGCAGCGTGCGCAGCTGGTCGCCGATCGCACGACGTATCAATCGCTGCTCAACGAGCTCGCCAAGGATGATTCGGGCCCATCGCGCCAGAAGACGCTGAGCGCGCTCGTCGCGTCGCCGGGCATCGCCGACAACCCGGTGGTGCAGGCGATCTATACGCAGCTCGTCGGCTACCAGGCCGCACTCGACTCGACCTCGGTGGGCAAGTGGGGCAGCGCGCAGACCAACCCCGATGTCCAACGGCTCCACGCGCTCGTCGCCACCGCGCAGGGTCAGTTAGGCGACGCCGTCGGCAGCCAGATCACGTCGATCGATGCGCGCGTCGCCGCCCTGGATGAGCTCCGCCAGCGCAGCACCGACGCGCTCAAGACCCTGCCCGCCACGCAGGCCGGCGAAGCCCGGCTCGTGGAGCAGGTCCAATCCGCCCGCAACATGGCCGACGAGCTGCGCGACGAATATCAGAAGGCGCGCATCGCCGAGGCGGTCGAGGCGGGCGAGGTCGAGATCGTGGATCTCGCGACGTCGCCGTACGCACCCATCGGCACCAGCCGCCGCACCAAACTGCTCACCGGCATCATCGTCGGTCTTCTGTTAGGCACTGGCGCCGCGTTCCTCGTCGAGCGGCTCAATACCGCCATCCGCCGCCGCGAGGAAATCGAGAGCATGCTCCAGATTCCGGGCCTCGCGATCATTCCGCAAATCGTCAGTCCGCATTCGGTCCGCCGGCTCAAGATGGGCAGCATGTCGCTGCGGTTACCGACCCCGCGCGCCGGCTGGCGCGTGGGCAACGGCACGCAGAACGGCGAATCGCTCGTCACCGTCTCCGACTTCCGGTCGAGCACGGCCGAAGCGTTCCGTACGCTGCGCACCAACCTGATCTTCTCGCAGGCGGTGCAGTCGCTGCGCACCATCGTCATCACCAGCCCGTCGCCGCAGGATGGCAAGACCACGACCGCGGCGAATCTCGCGGTGACGTTCGCGCAGCAAGGCATGCGGGTGTTGATCGTCGACTGCGACCTGCGCCGCGCGCGCCTGCACAAGGTCTTCCACGCCGCGCGCGAACCGGGCCTCACGCAACTGATGCTGGGCCAGGCGTCGCTCGAACAGGTGGTGCAGCACACGATGGTCGACAACCTCTCGCTGCTGCCGGCCGGCGCGCTGCCGCCGAACCCATCGGAGCTCCTCGGCGGTCCGCAGATGCGCGCGGCGCTCGAGCGGTTAGGCAGAGAGTACGACACCGTCATTCTCGACACGCCGCCCGTCCACGCCGCCGCCGACGCGCTCATCTTGGGCTCGCTGGCCGACGGCGTCATTCTCGTGCTGCGCGCCGGACACACCGATCGCCAGGTGGCGCAGGATGCCGTGCAGCGCATGTCGTCGTTAGGCGTGCGCGTGGTCGGCGCGGTGCTCAACGACCCGGACCACAAGGTGCCGCAGTACGGCGGCTACTACTATTACGACTACTACGACACTGTCGAAGCATGACGGCGGCGCCGCCCCGGCGTCGTCTTCATACGGCGTTCGTCACCCACTTCACACCGTGCTCGCCCTGACCATGCGATCTCTCCTTCTGGCCGTACTGTGCTGCGCCGCCGTCGCGCTGCCCTCGATGGCGCAACAACAGACCCCGCCGCCAATCGACACGAATACCGTGCTGCACCCGGGCGACCTCGTCCGCGTCACCGTCTGGCGCAGTCCCGAAATGAGCGGCGACTTCGCCATCGGCATCAACGGCGCGCTGCTGCACCCGCTCTATCAAGCGGTGCCGATCGCCGGCATTCCCATGCAGGAAGTCGACAATCGGCTGCGGCAGTTTCTCACCAAGTACGTGTCGGATCCGCAGATCGTCGTCATTCCGCTGCTGCACATCACCGTCGCCGGCGAAGTCAGCAAGCCGAGTTTGTACAATCTGCCGCGCGAAACGACGATCGGCGAAGCGCTCGCCACCGCCGGCGGCCCAACGCAAGACGGGAACCTCGGCAAGGTGCTCCTCTTCCGCGGCGGTCAGGAATACAAAATCGATCTCCGCAGTCCGCTGAATGAGTGGGCAACCAGGCCGATCGAATCGGGCGATCAGATCATCATCACGCGTCATGGCTCCTTCTTCCGGGATGTTTTCTTCCCGCTTGTCGGGCTAACGGGGTCAGCCGCTGCCATCATCAACCTGATCCGCACGAAATAGGTCTCGATCTCCGCGCGCGCTTCTGCAGAGCGCGCACCGGATCGCACGGTGCATCCCCGACACAACCTGCTGCTCGCAGCGTGTCGTTCGACGCTCGGTCTTGCCGACCTGGACGAAGTCGCGCGCGCCGCCTCCGCCATCACCGATTGGGATGACCTGATTGGCGCGGCAAGACGCCACGCAGTGTCTCCGCTGATTCATGTTGCACTTGCTGCGGCACAGTCAGTTGGGCGCCAGGTCGCACCGATGGCAGTCGAAGCGACGAAACACGACTTCGACGCCAATGCGCTTCGGAACGTAGCTCTCGCAACGACGCTGCTGGAGTTGGCCGACCGTTTCGCCGCCGTCGGCATCGTCTTGATGCCCATCAAAGGACCGTCGCTTACGGTGGCAGCCTACGGAGACCTGTCGCTGCGCCAGTTCAGCGACCTCGATCTCGTCGTCCACCGGCGCGACCTCGGCCGCGTGCGGGTCCTTCTGCACAACGATGGCTACATGCCGCTGAACGTCGTTCCCGACTCTCTGGACGACGTGCTGCTTGGACCCGAGTATCACCTGCCGCTGTACAACGATGCGACCGGCGTGTTCCTCGAGATCCATTGGGCGCTCGGCCGCCGCGGACTCGGGGCGCTGCGCCGTGATGATTGGGCGTGGACTCATATGACGACGGTCTCGCTCCTGGGTCGCGTTCTTCCCGCGCTCGACCCCGCGGCGCTGATCGTGTATCTGTGCGTGCACGGCGCCAAACACAATTGGACGCAGCTCGTGCGCGTGTGCGATGTGTATGCGGCCATTCGGTCGGCGCCGGACGTGAGCCCCGGTGCCGTTCGCGATCTCGCCGCAGGTGCCGGCGTCGCTCGCATGCTCGACGTTGGCCTTGGCCTGTGCGATGTCCTGTTAGGCACAGGACTCCGGGAATACGGATGGATGGCCGGCAGATCTCCGGTCGTTCAATCGCTTATCGACGAAGCCGCGGCTCGATGCCTAACCGAACGGCCGCTGTCCACCGGCGAGCAGCTTCGTCTCCAGCTCAGGGCGCGAGACCACCTCCTCGATCGCATCCTCTTTTCGATCGACGTGGTCGGTTCTCCCCACGTGTCGGACCTGACTGCCGTACGCCTGCCGCGCGAGCTGCGCGCGCTGTATCACGTCGTCAGACCGCTTCGATTAGCGGTCGAACACGGCAGGCGCTGGGTTGCCCGATGAATACGCGCCGGCGGCTCAGGATGCCCGCCAGAACGAATCGTGATGATCGCGCAGCATGCCGAGGGGACGGATGCAGGGCGACATGTCGACGAGGGTGTGGTTAGGCAGGCCTCGCCGGTAGTCGTCGAGCGTCGTCTGTCGAAGGACGCCCGGCTCACCCGGTGCACGCGAGACTTCCTTGCCGCTCATACGCTGTTGCAGATAGACGGCCTTGGCTGCCGGCGCGACATACCCGAGGTAGTTTGCAACGACGTCCGGTTCCATCTCCTGAAAGCTCACTGCGTTCCAGAAGAGATCGACGTGCTGGTCGCGCAGCAGGGGAAACTGCGCAGTCCCGCAGATTGCGATGCCGCCAGCCGGAAGACTCGGCAGCGTGCGCCAGTTCCGCGTCGTTTCGTATCCCGTCACCGAATCCGGAAAAATCGACGACAGGAATTGTTCGCACACATAGAGCTGCGGCGGTATGTCGAACGCGACGATGCGAACGTGCGGATGGAGTTTGCGAATGATTTCGACCTGGCGTCCAACGCCGGATCCCAACTCGACGAGCAGATCTACCTTCTCGAAATCCACGAACTGGCAGCAGTACGCGTAGCGGAGATAGTAATACAACGCGCGCATCGTATACGGTCGCCCCGCAATCTCGAAGGCATCCTCCGGGTTGCCCGCCGTCGAAAGCTCGATGGAATCGATGGGCCGAGCACCGGTCTGGCGCCCGTATAACTGGGTTAGGCGGAAGGCTGTTTCCTGCAGCTCGCGCATCCCGCATTCGTATACGTCGAGTGCCACCGGCGACCATCCATCGCGGTTGAACAGGTTGTTCAGCGATGCGAGCAAGCTTTTCCATCCGGGCAGGCGCTGTGTAACGCGGTTGCCGAAGAGCCGGCTCTGATTGAGATCGAAATACGCGCCGCGCGGACGATAGTCGGACGCGCCGAAGCTCGTCAGTACCGTCCGGCGCCTCCGACGAAAATCGACCAGCCCGCGTTGCGTGAGCTCGGGCACGAATCGCCGCTCGTACACCGACCAATAGTTCGTCGGTTTGAACATCGCAGGTGCCGACCCGAGATCATCCAACATCAATTTCAACAAGTCGGGGCGATCGGCAACTTGTAGCGTTGCGGACATCGCACGTCTCCCAGGTGGAATGCGAACCGCACGAAGCTGTACGAGACGCGCTAATGTATGGCTGCCCATGGCCACCGAGGCAAACTCAGCATTGACACGGCTACCTGTTCGGCTCGCCAAGTAGCGATATTGTCGTCCCACTCGAGAGGTGTACATGTCCGACCCGGTTTTCGACGTTAGCGATCGTGTCGTGGTCCTCACCGGCGCTAGCGGCCTCATCGGTCGCTCACTCGCCCGCGCGTTTCACGAGCGCGGCGCGCGGCTCGCGCTCGTGGACATCTCGGCGGCATCGCCCGCCGGCCTCGCCAAATCGTTAGGCGAACCGGCCGCCGCGTTCGAGTGCGATGTGTCGAATGCCGACCAGGTCGCGGCGCTGCGCGATGCAGTGCTCGCCCGCTTCGGTCGCGTGGACGTGCTCATCAACAACCACCAGTTCAAGCCCAAAGGCTTCACCGACGCCAAAGCCGAATCGTTTCCGCAAGAGCTCTGGGACTCGATCATCTCCGTCAACCTCACCGGCACGTTCCTCACGTGCCGCGATTTCGGCGCCGTGATGCTCGAGCAAGGGAAGGGCAGCATCATCAACGTTGCGTCGACCTACGGCGTCGTTTCATCCAATCCGGATCTGTACGAGAACAACAGCCTTGGCAATCCGGTCGCCTATACCGCGAGCAAAGGCGGCGTCATCATGCTCACGCGCTACCTCGGCGCCTACTGGGCCGAGCGCGGCGTGCGCGTCAACTGTGTCACGCCGCATGGCGTTGCCAACAATCACGAGCCCGCGTTCGTCGAGCGCTTCGCCAGAAAGTCGCCGATGCGCCGCCTCATGACCGCCGACGAAGTCCTCGGCGCCGTGCTCTTTCTCGCGTCCGATGCATCCTCGTACGCCACCGGCAGCAACGTGCTCATCGAAGGCGGCTGGACCGCGTGGTGAGCCGTCTCGCCATCCACGCGACAGTCTATCGCGCTGCACTGCGGTTCTTCGGCAATTGGTACGCGTCGGTGCGCGCCCAAACGGACCAGGACTTCGACGTCTGGATCAGCCTCGATGACGTCACCGAGCGCGAGGTGTTCGCCGTCATCGGCGAGCCCGCGCACGTCACTTGGCGCATGGCGCCGCCTAACGCAACGCCGTCCGCCGTGCGGCAGGACGCGCTCGCCGCCATGGTCGACGCGTACGATGGGATCGTCGCCGCCGACATCGACGACGTGATGCTCCCGTCCCGCGTCGCCGCCTCCCGCGCTTCGCTAGATGACGCCGACATCACGGCCTGCGCCCTCGATGTCATCGACGAATCCGGCAGCGACCTCGGGGTCGTGTTCGTGCCGCCGGCTGACCTGCGCCTCGACACCATGCTGCCGCGCTGGAACGTCTTCGGCTTCTCCAACGTCGTCTGGCGCACCGACATGCTGCGGCGCTGCCTGCCGATTCCGGCATCGTGCCGGCTCTTCGATTGGCTGCTCACGACGCGCGCCTGGTCGTTAGGCGCGCGCCTGGCCTTCGACCGGACGCCGCGCATGCGCTATCGCCAGTACGGCGCCAACACCGCGGCCGTGCTGCCGCCGTTCAGCATCGAGCAGGTGCGAGACGCCACGTCGCGCGTGCTCGCTCACTACAATTGCGTGCTCGACAGCTCGTGGAAGCTCGCCGAGCCGTATCGCAGCCAGGTCGCCGCCGCGCGCGACCGCTGTGGCGTGTTCGCGGAGGCGATTGCGTCTCCCGAACGACTCGCCTCGTACGTGCGCGCGCTCAACAACCTTCCCCCGCGCTACATCTGGTGGTGGAGCGTGGCCAACCCCGAGCTCGAGGACCTATGGATAAGTTGAACATCGCCGGCCGCTCAGTCGGTCCCGGCGAGCCGCCCTATATCGTCGCTGAGATCGGCGCCAACCACAACGGCGACATGACGCTCTGCCGTGCGATGATCGACGCCGCGCGCGAATGCGGCGCCGACGCCGTCAAGTTCCAGTCGTGGAGCAAGTCGTCCCTCATCTCGCGCGCCGAATACGACCGCAACACCGCGTACGTGAGCAAGCAGCGCAACCAGCCGACGCTGGAAGAATCCGTCGACCAATACCAGCTGTCGCGCGCCCAGCACGAAGAAATCTCGGCGTACTGCCGCAAGACCGGTGTCGTGTTCTTCTCCAGCTGCTTCTCGAACGCCGAAGTCGACATGCTGGAATCGCTCGATGTCCCGGCCTACAAGATCGCGTCGATGGACGTGAACCACCTGCCGCTCCTCGAGTACGTCGCCGCCACGCACAAGCCGGTGATCCTCTCGGCCGGCATGGCGACGTTAGGCGAAGTGGAGCGTGCGATCGGCACGCTGCGCGCGGCCGGCTCCGGGCCGGTTGCGATTCTCCATTGCCTGTCGATCTATCCGTCGCCTCCGGCGCAGGTGAACCTGCGCACGATGGACACGTGGCGCGCGGCCTTCGACGTCCCGGTGGGCTATAGCGACCACACGCTCGGCTCCGCCGTCCCGATCGCGGCGGTTGCGTTAGGCGCGTGCATGATCGAGAAGCACTTCACCACCGACAAGAACCTCCCGGGCTGGGACCACGCCATCTCGGCGGACCCGGCCGAGCTGCGTGCGATCGTCGACGGCGCGCGCGACGCGTTTGCTGCGTTAGGCAGCGCCGCCCGCCGCGTGAGCGCCGACGAGATCGCAAAACGCAAGGTCTTCCGCCGGCGCATGGTCGCGCGCCGCGACATGTGCAAGGGCGACCGCCTCGCCGCCGCCGACGTCGACTTCAAGCGCCCCGGCACCGGCATCCAACCCGACGAGCTGCGCTACGTCGTCGGACGCGCCATCACGCGCGACGTGCGCGCCGAAGATGAGCTCGATTGGTCGGACCTCGCATGACCGCGTCCGGCGGCCTGCGCATCGCCATGTACGGCGACGGCCAGTGGGCCGCCGACACGCTCGCCCGCCTGACCGATGCGGGGCACCGCATCGTCGTCGCCGTTCTCCGCCAATCGCCGAGTGATGCGTCGTTAGGCGACGCCGCGGCGCGGCTGCGCGTGCCGGTGCTGCAACCGGCCAGGATCAATGCGCCGGATGTGGTTCGTCAAATCGCAGCGCTCCAGCCCGACCTCGGCATCTCGGTGGCCTGCAACCAGATCCTGCGCGCCCCCATCCGCGAGGCGCACGCGCTCGGCGTGATCAACTTCCACGCCGGCAAGCTCCCGTTCTATCGCGGCCGCAACATCATCAACTGGGCGATCATCAACGGCGAGACGGAGATTGGCCTAACGGGACACTACGTGGACGACGGCATCGATACGGGCGACATCATCATGCAAGTCACGCTGCCGATCGGATGGACCGATGGCTACGGCGATGTGCTGCGCCGCGTCGTCGAGCGACTGCCGTCCCTGGTCGTCGACACGGTGCGCGAGATCGCCAACGGCACAGCACAGCGCCGACGTCAAGCCGATCACCCGGGCACCTACTTTGGCGGCCGCCGAGAAGGCGATGAATGGATTGATTGGAACGCGTCGAGCCGCACGATCCATAATTTCATCCGCGCGATCTCCGAGCCCGGCCCCGGCGCGCGAACGATGCTCGATCGCACACCCGTGATTGTGTGGCGAGCGTTTTATGACCCATCCTGGCCTAACTACGTCGCCACACCAGGTCAGGTCGTCGGCCGCCAGCCGGGCGGCGCCCTCGTGAAAACCGGCGACTCGACCATCCTCGTCCAGTCGATCGAAGGCCAAACCGGACGAGAGCAGCCAACCTGGCGAATCGGAACGCGCCTCTCGCAACATCGTTGCGTGTGCGAGGACGCCCCGCCCGTTGCACGGCCGCCACGGTAGAGTGTTGCCCGAAGGCGATTCCACCAGGTTCGGGCCGCTCAAACGCAGCGCTTTGCCCGGTTATCGCATGAGCCTATCACCATGTAGCCAAAAGGCTTGTACGACGTGACCGAGCCCTTCAGGTGGCGCGCTCCACCGGGCGCATTTACTGCTAATCCCTCCGCCACCGACACCACATGACCCAGACCGATCCGATCCCGGTTGGGGATGCCTCTTGCTCAGAAGATGAGAGATTCCTAATAATGCTCCAGGCATTGGCGACCTCGTCCATTATCTCTCCACCGGAAAACGTGCGCATGATTTCCGACGATCGCATGCAGCAACGGCTCAGGGAGGCGATCGTCCCGCCGAGCACTCCGCTGTCGGAGGCGCTCAGGATTCTCGATGCGAACGGCATGGGCGTGTTGATGCTGGCCAACGCGGACCGCCGTCTCATCGGCGTGATCACGGACGGCGATGTGCGCCGCCACATCCTGTCCGGCGCACCGCTCACCGTATCCTGTGAGAGCATTGCCTCTCGCCACCCCCGCGTCGCGAGCCGCGGGATGACGGCGTCGGAGCTGCTCGATCTCATGGGCCGCTCCCGCGACGACACGGTCGAGCACC
This sequence comes from Gemmatimonadaceae bacterium, assembly GCA_036273715.1. Classification (NCBI taxonomy): domain Bacteria; kingdom Pseudomonadati; phylum Gemmatimonadota; class Gemmatimonadia; order Gemmatimonadales; family Gemmatimonadaceae; species Gemmatimonadaceae bacterium. Next base: position 25,325 of record DASUHB010000035.1, on the reverse strand, counting down.
TGCCCGTCCTAACGGACGACGGCATCGTGGTCGGCCTGGTCCTGCGGCGCGATCTCGTCGGCGCCGACGACACGTTCACCGCCGTCATCATGGCCGGCGGCTTCGGCAAGCGCCTGATGCCGCTCACGACCGACACGCCCAAGCCGCTCCTTCCCATCGGCGATCGCCCGCTCATGGAGCGCACGATCGAGCGCCTGCGCCACGCGGGCATCCGTCGCGTGAACGTGGCGACGCACTATTTGAGCGACAAGATCACGGACCACTTCGGCGACGGCCGCGAGTTCGGCGTCGAGATGCGGTACGTCACCGAGGATCGTCCGTTAGGCACCGCCGGCGCGCTGCGCCTCATGGAGCCGCCGACCGGCCCGCTCCTCGTCGTCAACGGCGACATCCTCACCGGCGTGAATTACCAGGACATGCTGGCCTACCACCGTGAGAACGGCGCGATCGCCACCGTCGGCGTGCGCAAATTCGATCTCGAGGTGCCGTACGGTGTGATCGACTGCTCCGGCGTGTCCGTTTCCGCGCTGCGCGAAAAGCCGGTGCAGCAGTTCCTCGTCAATGCCGGGATGTATCTGCTCGACCCCGCTGCCGTCGCGTACATCCCCGAGGGGGAGCGCTTCGACATGACGGATCTCATTCAAAAATTGCTCGCCGAGGGCCGCAAGGTGGTCGCGTTCCCGGTGGTGGAATACTGGTTGGACATCGGGAAGCCGGCCGACTACGAGCGAGCGCAGCACGACGTACTCCAGGTGAGGGCGTAATGAAGGTTCTGGTGACCGGTGGTGCAGGATACGTTGGATCGACGTTGGTGCCCGAGCTGCTCGCAGCCGGACACTCGGTGCGCGTGCTGGACAGTCTGCTGCACGGCGGACAGGCGCTGCTGCCCGTGTGGACCCACCCGCGCTTCGAGTTTGTGCGCGGCGATGTCCGTGACGAGCCATCCGTTAGGCAAGCCGTGTCCGGGATCGAGGCCGTCGTGCACCTGGCCGCCATCGTCGGCGACCCGGCGTGCGCCAGACAGCCCGATGTCGCGCGCGATGTCAATCTCTCCGCGTCGCTCTCGCTGCTCGACGCCGCGCGCCGCGCCGGCGTCGCCCGGTTCCTCTTCGCCTCTACGTGCAGCAACTACGGCAAGATGGCCGAATCCGATGGATACGTCGACGAGTCGTCGGACTTGCGGCCCGTGTCGCTCTATGCCGAAACCAAGGTCGGCGTCGAACGAGCGATGCTGGAAGACGGCATCGGCGCGACGGCGATGACGCCGCTGCGGTTCGCCACCGTCTTCGGCGTGTCGCCCCGCATGCGCTTCGACCTCACGGTGAACGAATTCACGATGGAGATGGTGCTGCGCGACAAGCTGGTCGTCTTCGGCGAGCAGTTCTGGCGGCCGTATGTCCACGTCCGCGATGCGGCGCGCGCCATCGTGGCGGTACTGCAAGCGCCGGAGCCGCAGGTGCGCGGCCAGGTCTTCAACGTCGGCGCCACGAAAGAGAACTATCAGAAGCAACAGATCGTCGACCACATCCGGCCGATCGCGCCTAACGCAGTGGTCGAGTTCGTCAAGCGGACCGAAGACCCGCGCGACTATCGCGTCTCGTTCGCGCGCATCAACAAGACGCTGGGCTTCGAGGTCTCGCGCACGCTCGACGACGGGATCCGCGAAGTCGCCCGCCTGGTGCGGGACGGTGTCGTCGGAGACGCGTCGCACCCCAGCTACCGCAACTGATGAGCACCCTCGCGCACGAGGCTCCGTTCGCGGAGCCGGCGCCGGCCGTGGCGTCTCCGATTCCGCTCTGCGTGCCGGAAATTCGCGGCAACGAGTGGGCGTACATCAAGGAGTGCCTCGACACGAACTGGGTGTCGTCGGTCGGCGAATATGTCGATCGCTTCGAGCGCGCACTCGCGAACGCGACCGGCGCCCAGTACGCGGTCGCGACATCCAGCGGCACGTCCGCGTTGCACACCGCCCTGATGGTCGCCGGCGTCGAAGCGGATGACGAAGTGCTCGTGTCGACGCTGACGTTCATCGCGCCGGTCAACGCCATCCGCTATGTGGGCGCGTGGCCCGTGTTCATCGACGCCGAGCCTGACTATTGGCAGATGGACTCGGCGGTCGTCGCGCGGTTCCTCGAAACGAAATGTGAGCGTCGCGGCAACGCGCTCTACGACCGGGCCACCGATCGCCGCGTGCGCGCGCTTCTGCCCGTGCACGTGATGGGGCACCCGGTCGACATGGCGCCGCTGCTCGATCTCGCGCGCCGGTATGACCTGATCGTCATCGAAGATGCAACCGAAAGTCTGGGCGCCCGCTATCGCGGCACCCCGGTTGGTCACATGGGCGACGTTGCTTGCTTCAGTTTCAACGGCAACAAGCTCATCACCACCGGCGGCGGCGGGATGCTCGTAACCGATCGCGAACATTGGGCACGCCGCGCGAAGTACCTGACCACGCAAGCCAAGGACGATCCGATCGAGTTCGAGCACGGCGCCGTGGGCTACAACTATCGCCTCACGAACATCCAGGCGGCGATGGGCGTGGCGCAGATGGAGCAGCTCGACGACTACCTCGCGGCCAAGCGGCGCATCGCCGACCGCTACGCGGCCGCCCTGTCGGATGTCCCGGGCCTTACGGTGATGCGCCAGGCACCATGGGCGCAGAGCGCGTGGTGGTTGTACACGGTGCTCGTCGATGCCGTGGAATTCGGGATGGACGCCCGTGCGCTCATGCGCCGCCTCGGCGAACGAAAGATCCAGACGCGACCGCTGTGGCAGCCCATCCATCAGTCGAAGCCGTACCGGGGCATGACGCCGGCGCTCGGATGTCCGGTCAGCGAGCGGCTGCACGGACAGGCGTTGAGCCTGCCGTGCTCGGTTGGGCTTCAGTCAGAGCAGCAGACCCGCGTCATCGACGCGGTCATCGCCGCTCGCGAGGAGGGCTGACCATGGAAACCGAAACCCGCATCAGCGAAGACGAAAAGAAGCTCTGGACCGACGAAAGCCAGCTCGCGTATCACACGCGGCAGTTCGATCGCCCGTATCGCAGCACGGTGCACCTGGACACGTTCCTGTCGCGGCTTTCCTTGCGGGGCGGCGACGCGCTGGACGTCGCGTGCGGCGCCGGCGCGAACATCATGTATCTCAGCCGCTCACTCCGCGGTTTCCGGTGGACGGGACTCGATCTTGCCGGCGACATGCTGTTCCCCGTCGCCCGCGAACACTTCGCCGAGGCCGGGCTCGATGTGTCCCTCGTCACCGGCGACCTGTTCGATCTCGATCAAGCGTTAGGCGGCCGGTCGTACGATCTCGTGATGCTCTTGCAGACGCTCTCCTGGCTCCCCGACCACGAACGCGCGCTTGCCCAGTTGCTCGGCGCGACGAAGCCCGGTGGATGGCTGGTGTTGAGCGCACTCTTCGCCGAGGCCGACGTGGATACCGAGTGCCTCGTGTACGACCACGCCGTCGTTCCCGAATTGCCGCCGTATCACATCAACGTCTACAGCCTGCGCCGCATTCGCGCGTTCTGCGAGATGCACGGATGTCGCGAGTTCCGCGCGCAGCCGTTCGACATCGACATCGATTTGCCCCGGCCCGACTCGGGCGGTCTGGGCACCTTCACGCAGACGATGCAGAGCGGCCGCCGCATGCAGTTCACCGGGCCGGTGTACCTGCCGTGGATGTTCGTCGCGGCGCGCATGGGCGAGTGAGGCGTCCGATGTCCGACGCCACCCAGCGCGCGCTCCGCGTCGCCGTCGTCCAGTCCGACGTCCGGTTAGGCCACATCCGGGCAAACGTCGATTGCACCGCGGCGCAGGTGCGCGCGGCGAGCAGTGTCGGCGCCGAGCTCGTGCTTCTGCCCGAGTTGTGGTCGACCGGTTATGACCTCGAGCATGCGTCCGCGCTGTCGCACGAAAACCGCGCATCGGTCCTGCCCGAAATCGCGCGTCTGGCGCAGCACCATCGACTGTTCATCGCCGGGTCGCTCCTGCTGTCCGATGAGCTGGGTCGCGTTCGCAACACGCTCACCGTTCATGGCCCCGACGGATCGCTCATCGCCGAGTACGCCAAAGTGCATTTGTTCGGCCTCATGGATGAGCCGCACTATCTGTCGGCCGGCGATGCATCCGTCACCTTCGCATTGCCGCAGTGCACGGCCGGCGCCGCGATCTGCTATGACCTGCGCTTTCCGGAGCTGTTCCGACTATATGCTCTCGAGGGCGCGCACCTGGTCATTCTGCCCGCTGAATGGCCGGCCGTTCGTGTGGAGCATTGGCGCACGCTGGTGCGGGCACGCGCCATCGAAAATCAACTGTTCATCATCGCCTGCAATCGCGCAGGCACGTCCGGCAGCACCGAGTTCGCGGGCCACTCCATGATCGTGGATCCGTTAGGCCAGCCGATCGTCGAAGGCGGCGAGAAGGAAGACCTGTTGTTCGCGACACTCGACTTTTCCCGCGTGACGCATGCGCGTGCGCAGATGGATCTCTTGGGCGATCGCCGTTCCGACGTGTACGGCACGCCCGCTCAACTCGCCAACCGGCAATGACTGACGCTGCTACCGATATTCGCCTCCACGCCGCGACGCCTCCCGCGCCGACCGGCCCCGTTCGCAACTTCGCCAGGAGCGAGGAGCTCAACGAGCACTTTCACGACATCGTGCCCGCGGCGACGCATACCTACAGCAAAGGAGACGATCAGTTTCCCGCGCGGTCGCCCAAGCTGATTGCGCGCGCCCAAGGTGCGTACTGCTGGGACGTCGACGGCAATCGATTCGTCGACTGGGCCATGGGCAATCGCGTCATGGTCCTCGGCCACGCCTATCCGGCGGTGAACGAGGCGGTACGCCGCCAGATCGAGTTAGGCGTGAACTTCACGCGCCCCGGCCTGCTGGAGTACGAGCTGGCCGAATATCTCGTCGATCTGCTGCCGGTTGCCGAGATGGTAAAGTTCGGGAAGAACGGTTCCGACGTCACGACGGCGGCCATCAAGCTCGCACGTGCGTACACCAACCGAAAAATCGTGGCCGTGTGCCGCGAGCATCCGTTCTTCAGCATTCACGACTGGTTCATCGGCACGACGCCGACGAATGCCGGTGTGCCCGACGAAGTGTCGGCGCTCACCGTGAGCTTCCGATACAACGACATCGCGAGCCTCGAGACGCTGTACGCACAGTATCCCGGGCAGATCGCTGCCGTGATCCTGGAACCGGTGAAGAACGACGAGCCGCGCGACAACTTTCTGCAGGCGCTGCGCGACCTGACGCGCCGGGAAGGCACGGTGCTGATCTTCGACGAGATGATCAGCGGACTCAAGTTCGACCTGCGCGGCGCGCACCATCGATGGAAGGTGTATCCGGATCTGGCTTGCTACGGTAAGGCAATGAGCAACGGATACTCGTTTTCGTGTCTGGCCGGCCGCCGGGACATCATGGAGTTAGGCGGTCTGCGCCACGACACCCGCCGCGTGTTCCTCCTCTCGCAGACACACACCTCGGAAACCGTCGGCCTCGCGGCGTGTCGCGCAACGCTCGAGGAGTATCAGCGTAAGAACGTCGGCGATCACATCTGGTCGCTCGGCGCAAAGCTCGTCAAGGGCGTTCGCGACCTCGCCGCGGCAGAAGGCGTGTCCGATCACGTGCGCGTGATCGGCTTCGACTGCAATCCGCAGATCATTTGTACCCGCGCCGATGGCTCGCCGTGGCCTGCGCTGCACACCTCGTTCCATGAGGAAGTGATCTCGTGGGGCGTGCTCGTTCCATGGATCACGATCACGTACTCGCACGGCGATGAGGAAATCGCACGCACGCTCGAAGCGCTGCAACACGGCATGCGCAAGGTGCGCCGCGCCATCGACGAGGACAACGTCGAAACGTCGTTCCTCGGCGACGCCGTGAAGCCGGTGTTCCGGACGTTCAATCGATGCTGTCAAACTCGTTGCGGCCGCTTGCATCCGGATGCGCCGCAGCTCGCGTGCTGCACCGGTCCCGAAGGCGCGGTATGATCGCGGCGATCGTACAGGCGCGGATGGGGTCGACGCGTTTGCCCGGCAAGGTCCTCATGCCGGCGGCCGGCCGTCCACTGCTTGCGCACCTCCTCGAGCGTCTGGGCAGGTCTCGAACCGTCGATCGCATCGTGGTCGCGACATCGGGCGACCGCCGCGACGATCCGATCGTGGCCTGCTGCGAATCGTTAGGCGTCGACACGTTTCGTGGGAGCGAGAGCGATGTCCTCGATCGGTACTATCGCGCGTCCGTTCTCGCAGGCGCCGACCTGGTCGTGCGCGTCACCGCCGACTGTCCGCTCGTGGATCCGATGATCGTGGATGCAATGGTCCGCTATGCGCTCGACCACGATGGCGAGGCCGATCTCGTGACCAATCGGCACCCCCTCACGTTCCCGGACGGACTCGACCTGGACGTCATCCCGTCCCACGCCCTCGCGCGCGCGTGGCGCGAGGCGATGACGCAGCAGCAGCGCGAGCACGTGATTCCGTACTTCTGGGACGCCGGACTTCGCGTCCACAACCTCGAGCACCCGGCAAATCTCTATCTGCATCATCGCTGGACGCTCGATTACGCCGAGGACTACGCACTCATCCGGCACCTCATCGAGACCCTGTATCCATCGCACGGCGCTTCGTTCACGATGGAAGACCTCGTTCGACAGGCCGAACAGGACGCCGAGCTCTCGCGGTCGAATGCGCAGTACATTGTTCCGCAGACGGTCGCGCAGTCGGGCCGGCTGCTCGCCCTTGCTGCAACGCCGACCCCTGTCGACGCATGACGGAAACCACCTTGTCCGCTCCGATTCGCCCCCCGTTGACCGGCGCGAGCGACTACACGCAGGCCGATCTGGTCCACGCGCTGCGCGCATCTGGAATCGAATCAGGCGACCTCATCTTTGCCCACATCGGTCTCGATGCGTTAGGCAGCCCGTACGGCTGCGCGACCGATGACGAGACGAGCGCGATGCTCATGCGCGCGTTCGACGACGTGCTTGGTCCGACGGGCACGCTGCTCGTTCCAACCTATACGTTCTCGTTCTGCCGCCAGCAGCCGTTCGACATCGAACACACGCCGACGGAAGGCGGACCCTGGAGCACGTTCGGTCCGTTTCTCGAGTATTTTCGTCGGCGCGCCGGGACCGTCCGGTCGGGCGACCCCATTCATTCGGTGGCCGGGTGTGGTCCGCTCGCCGCCGCCATCCTGGGCGACGTGCCGCCGACGTGCTTCGGTCCGGGCAGCGTCTTCGATCGCCTGCGTGCCGCGAACGGCAAGGTGTGCACGATCGGCGTCGGGTTGAGCGAAGCCAGCTTTCAGCACTTCGTCGAGGAGTCGGTAGGCGTGCCATTCCGCTTCCGGAAACTCTTCACCGGCGTCGTCCGCGAGCAGGGACGGGAGCGGAAAACGGGATGGGTGTTCAACGTTCGTATCCTCGGGGACGAGAGCGAACCGCACCTCACTCGCCTCGAAGCCGCGGCTCGCGCGGCAGGCATCTGCACGCTCGCGCCCGTTGGGCGTGACGCGGTGCGCACGGCCGCCTGCGCGCCGCTGTACGATTTGATCGCGCGCGAGTTGCGGCGTGATCCCTGGTTCACCGCGCGCGGACCGGCGGCGGATCCGATCGAGATGGAACGCCGGCGCGTGCCGCCGAGGCGCTTCCCGGTTTCGTTAGGCGCCAACGCGTCCATGACCGAGATGATCGACGGCCTCTGGCGTTTGCCGCGCGACATCGTCTCCGACGGCTACGACGCCGCGCTGGCCGCGCTCGCCCGGCAAGTGCCGATGGCGGTGCACGAATATCCGGCAGGCAGCGAATGCTGGAGCTGGATCGTGCCCGAGAGGTGGACCTGCCACGAGGCGTATCTCGAAACCGTCGATGGCCAGCGGCTGTTTTCGTACGCCGATCATCCGTTGCACGTGGTGTCGTACTCGCTGCCGTTCGATGGAGTCGTCTCGCGAGAGACGCTGCTTGCCCACTTGCACGTCGATGAGAAGCAGCCGGATGCGATTCCGTTCATCTTCAAGTACTACGAGCGCGATTGGGGACTGTGCTGCAGCAAGACCCTTCGCGACTCGCTGCACGACGACGAGTATCGGGTTGTTATTCGCACCACCTTCGCGTTCGACACGTTGAAGGTCGGCGAAGTGGTCGCGCGCGGCTCGAGCGACGAAATCGTCATGCTGTGCGCGCACTTGTGTCATCCGCACATGGTGAACGACGATCTCAGCGGCGTCGTGGTCGGGATTGATGTCATGCGCGCGCTGCTCGCGCGGCGGGACCTTCACTATACCTACCGCTTCACGATCGTCCCCGAGACCATCGGATCCGTCGCGTACCTGAGTCGGAACGAACATCTCATTCCGCGCCTAACCGGCGGCCTCTTTCTCGAGATGCTCGGGCTCGAGCATCCGCACGCACTGCAGCTATCGTTTGCCGGCAATACGCCGCTCGATGAGGTGTTCGGTGAGGCGCTGCGTGCAGCCGACCCGCAGGGATGGACGGGTGCGTTCCGTACCGTCATCGGAAACGACGAGCGCCAGTACAACGCGCCCGGTGTACGCGCCCCGATGTTGTCGCTCTCTCGTGTGGTGCGCCCCGAGTCACCGGAGTGGCCGTATCGCGGCTATCACTCGAGCAACGACACGCCCGCGCTCGCCCGGCGCGAGAGCCTGGAAGCTTCCCGAGATCTGGTGCTGCGCATGATCGATGCGCTCGAAGCGGAGTGCGTCCCCGTGAACCTGTACAAGGGCGAAGTGTTCTGCTCGCGATTCGGCGCGCACATCGATTTCTACACGAACCCGGAAGGCAACAAGGCGTTGTTCGACATTCTTTTTCTTGTCGATGGCACCAGAACTGTGAGGCAGATCGCGAAGGAGTGCGGCATTTCTCTCGAAGCCGCACGCGGTACGATCGCCGAGCTCGAGCGCCGCGGGATTCTGCGGTTGGGCCCCGTGCCGGCCGCGAGCACGGCGAGCCCGATGGCCTCCCATCGGCCCGCCGACCGATGACGGAGCTTCTGCAGCACGCCCGCGAGTACACCGTGCGCCGGGCGCTAATGTTAGGCGTCCGCGCCATGCGGCGGCATCCGCTGCTCAGCATCATGCTGCTCATCGCGACCCTGTCGCAGGGGTTCCTTCAGGGAATGCTCGTGTGGGCACTGCGGAAGGTGCTGTTGCTGTTCAGCAACGAGATGCACCGGGATGCCGGCACCCTCGTGTGGGGTGCGATCGCAATCTTCGGCATCTGGCTGCTTCGCGTGTTCACGACGTATCTCGGCCAGCAAGCGTCGGTTCGGCTCGCACACCACGTCGAGATCGGTGAGATGCAGAGTGTGCTCGCCAAGTTCATGACGCTCTCCGTTCGGAGCATCGAACGCAACAGCCAGGGCGAGATGGTGTTGTCGACGTACGAAGACGTGAAGGGCATCAGGCAGGTGACCTTGGCGCTCGGAACGATCGTGCTCTCGCTGTCGCGACTTGCGGGCCTGGCGGTCGTTTGCTGGGTGATCAGTCCTAAGTTGGCGATCGTTGGACTGATCACGCTGCCGGCAGGCCTCGTCCCGGCGTACTACTTCGGACAGCACATCACCCGCGCATCCGAAAGTGAGCGGCTCACGGTGAGCACGCTGTTCGACAGCTTCTTCCAGGTTGCTTCCGGGTTCCGCGTCATCAAGGTGAACCGCGCTGAACCGCGGGTGCTCGAGCGCGCGCGCATTATTGGACACGATCTCTACCGGTTCGTCGTGCGACAGAACGGCGCGAAGAACCTTGCGCGTTTGTTGGTCGAAGCGGTGTCCGGTTTGGGACTGGTCGCGGTGCTCATCATCGGCGGCCGTGACGTCGCACTCAATCATCTGTCGTGGCAATCGCTGCTCAGCCTTCTCATCGCGATCATGGCCGTGTACTCGCCGATCGTCGACTTGCTTGGCGTCTACAACACCGTTCGCCAGTACCTCCCGCACCTCGGCCGCGTCGCTGCGATTCTCTCCACGGAATCGGACGTGCGCGATGCGCGCGAGGCGCAGCCCCTGCTCGATGCGCCGGCAGAGATCGAGCTACAGGACGTCTCTTTTGCGTACGGTGAGGCGCTCGTGCTGCAGGGGGTGTCGGCGACGTTCAAGCGTGGTGAGACGATCGGAATCGTGGGAGCTTCCGGATCGGGCAAGTCGACGTTGGTGTCCTTGCTCTTGCGCTTCTACGATCCGGCATCGGGACGCATTCTCGTGGATGGCGTCGATCTCCGGCTGATTCGCTACAAGGACTTGATGGATCGCTGCGCCATCGTAATGCAGGAGCCGTTTCTGTTTCTCGACACGGTCGCGAACAACATTCGCATTGGGCGGCCCACAGCCACGATGGAAGAGGTCGAGGCTGCGGCACGCGCGGCCAACGTGCATGACGAGATCATGCGGATGGAGCGCGGCTATGACACCATTGTTGGTCGGAGGCGCGACGCCCGAGGCGTTTCGACGGGACAAAAGCAACGCATCTGCATTGCTGCCGCGTTGCTCAAGAACGCGCCGTTGCTCTTCCTGGATGAAGCAACGAGCAGCCTCGACTCCGTATCCGAGCGACGCGTGCAGGAGGCGCTCGAGCGCTTGATGGAAGGGCGCACGACGTTCGTCGTGGCACACCGCCTCTCCACGCTGCGCGCGGCGGATCGCATCATGGTGCTCGATCGCGGCCGCCTGATGGGGCTCGATTCGCACGAGATGCTGCTCAGCACGTGCGACACCTACCGGCGTCTCTGGCAGTTCCAGACCGGCGAGGCGCAGGAGCTCGACAACGCGTACGTCCCAACGGTCTAACGCTGTGCGGGCCATGGAGCATCCTGAACCGGCCGCGTCCGTGCCGGGTGTGCGGGTCCTGGTCGACTGCGGCGACTATCGTTGCGGCAACATGGGCGACGTCGCGATGCTGCAGGTCGCGACCGAGCGGTTAGGCGAGATCTGGCCCGACGGAGAAATCCGCGTCATGACGTGGGATCCCGCGCGCCTCGCACGCTACTGCCCCCGCGTGCAACCGGTCGCCGGGCGTGGGCGCGATGCGTGGCTTGCAGATCGCACGTTGCTTGGCCGGTTACACGGTCTTTTGCCCAAGGCCGCGTCCCGGGCACTGGTGCGCTCACGGCATGCGGTGAGGAGAAGGTGGCCGGGGGCGATCGATCTCGCGCTGCGCGTTCGCGGTGCGGTCCCGGCGGACGTCGCCGAGGACATGGACACGTTCCGTTCGGCCGTCGACAGGGCGGATCTGGTGATCGTCGCTGGTGCTGGCGGCATCACCGATCACGCACATCGATGGGCGATGCCCGTGCTCGAGCTGCTCGACATGGCCGTCAGACGGGGAACCCCGGCGGCGATGATGAGCCACGGACTGGGCCCCCTCGACACGGACGACGAGCTGCGTCGGCGCGCCCGAGAGGTCTTGCCGCACCTCGATCTGATCGCCCTTCGAGAACAGCGGCTGGGGAAGCCGTTGCTGGCAGACGCCGGTGTCGATGCTCGCCGCGTGCGCATCACCGGAGACGACGCGATCGAGCCGGCGTACCGCGCCCGCCATCCGGTGTTAGGCGAAGCCATCGGCGTCAACGTGCGGCTGTCGTCTTCGTCGGCACTCGACGCCTCGATCTGCGACCTGCTGCGACCGGCGCTCCACGGGTTCGCGCATGAGAAACGCGCGGCCATGGTGCCGCTCCCTATCGACGGCAGTGATGTCGACTCCATCCGCGCCCTGCTTGCGGACTATACGGGAGACGTAAACGACGGCGGCGCCATCGACACACCGGCGGCGATGATCGAACGCGTGTCGCGTTGCCGCATCGTTGTCACGTGCGCCTATCACGCCGCGGTGTTCGCAGCGTCGCAGGGCATTCCAGTTGTGTGTCTCGCCAAGTCATCGTACTTCCTCGGCAAGTTTCGCGGTCTCGCCGACCAATTCGGTGACGGATGCAGCGTCGTTGCCTTGGAGGAAGATGGTGCGGACGCGAGCCTCCGTCGCGAGATCGCCCGCGCGTGGGACTGCGCGACCGCGACGCGTCCGTCGCTGCTCGACGCGGCGACGCGCCAAATTGCCGCCGGGCGCCGGGCGTATCTCGACCTCGCTCAGTTGGTCGCGTCACGAGTGGCTGCTCGCGGCGCGGCGCGGCGTCGTCCCGCGCCCTCCACTGCCGCATTGGTGGGCCGCTCATGATCGAGCCGCGTCCCCGTACGCGTGTCGAGCGCCGCGTGCTCATCTCGGTGCCACGACCGAGCCGCGACCTCGATGGGCTGGCACTCGTCGCGTACCACCTCTCGCGCCGCCACGGCGTGTCCGCAAGCTTCTGCCTGCCCGACGATGTCGATGACGCCTGCGTAAGGCAGGCGCCGGACGCAATCGTCCTCGACATACTCGGCTGGGATTCTCGCGTGCGCCAGGTGGCGCGCGCAAAGACCCTCGGCATGCGCGTCGTGATCGTACCGGTGGCCGGACTGTATCCGTCCGATGCCGACCACATCGCAGGCAACGACACCGAAGCGCGAGAGCAAGTCGATCGCTTCCTTGTGTGGGGATCGCGAAGCGCGGAGCACCTCGCTTCGCACGGCATCTCGGCGTCGCGGATCCGGACCGTGGGCGTTCCTCGATTCGACTTCTATCACGCGCGCTACCACCGGCTGATGGGAACGCGCGTGGAGTTCCTGCGACGTCAGGGATTCGATGGCGCAGGTGCGCCGATACTGGTGTGGGCGACCGGAACGCCCGAGGCCGACGGCCTCACGGACCACCAGATCGCCGAGCGCGCCGAGCTCGGAAGCCTAACGGAAGAGCAGATCAGACGCGAGATCGGCGACCAGCGCACGGTCTTTCGAGAACACTCCGCCCTGGTCATGGAGCTCGCGCGCCGTCACCGCGATTGGGTCGTGATCATCAAGGTCCATCCCAGGGAGTCGCCGCTCAAGTACGAGTCGCTTGTCCGCGGTCAGCCGAATGTCCGGCTGGCGACCAACGAGCCCGCGCGCATGTTTCTCTATCATTGCGAGGCGTTGTTGCAATGCGGCTCGACGACGTCCACCGAAGCGTGGCTCTTGGACAAGCCGGTCATCCAGTTGCCGTCGACTGCATCGTGGAACGACGAGCTGCCACCGCTCTATCACCGCGCGAACCAGGACGTCGCCGATCTGGAAGAGTGCGAACGCGTTTTATGCGACATCGTTGGCGGTGCGTCTCAGACAGGAGAACGACGGGACGCGCGTGAGACGTTCGTGCGGAACAATTTTTTCGCCAGCGATGGCATGGCGGCGGTACGGTGCGCCGACGAAATCGCCGCGTTGATACTGCCGCCGATGCGCACTGATGCCGAAAGCGGTGAGAGCGCGGCCCTCGCACACCAGACTGCGCAGCACGGTGTCCGCTCCGAGAGCGCGACGCTGACCAGCCGATTGAAGGATGCCATCGGCATGTCGCGCAATACCTCGCTGCGTCCGTGGCGGTGGGCGCGACAGCGCGCCCCCGTGACGCGCCCAACGCGAGAAGCGGTCGACGAGTTGTACCGGAGTTTCGACGCCGTGTGTGCCGATGCGGAAGAGCGCAGCGAGGAAGCATGTTAGCGTTCATCGCGCGTTCCCTCACGGGTTACAACGGCGCCGATCTCCTCGCGGGTGACATTCTCGACGGCCTCGCCGCGTCGGGGCAGGTGGTATCCGTCGTAACCGACGACGCGCGTCTCGCCGCAGTGCGCTCCGCCGGCGTGTCCACGACGCGCTGGCTCGAAGCGCCGAAGCTCGTTCCGTTCCCCGCCAGCATGCGTCATCGCAAAACTACGCGGGCGTTGGCACGCTGGGCGAAATGGGGCGTGCTCGATATGCGTCATCGGCGGGCGCTGCGCCATCTGAGTCCTGCCCTCACGTTGGTTAATGCCTTCGGCAGCCACCGAGAGACCATCGTGCGCACTGTGCGGGGCAACGGCCCTGCCGCGCTCATCGTGCACGAATCACCGCGGCATTTCGGCGGACCTCATCAGCCCGTCGCGCTGCAGTCGGCGCTCCGGATCCTGGCGTCCTACACCCATCTCATCTTCGTGTCATCGCGCTGCCGGGACGAATGGCTCGCGTTCCCGGAGCTCGCGGCGAAGCCGGCGTACCATGTGCCCAACTGCTGTAGGGAGGCTGACGTCGCCCGTGTCCAACTGGAGGCGCGCGAAGCCGTGCGAGCACGGTTAGGCATACCGCGCGACGGCTATGCGGCGACGTGCGTCGCGACGTTGCAGCATCGCAAGGGCCAGGACACGCTCCTCGATCAGTTGGACGCGCTCATCGCGGCGGCGCCCAACCTCGAACTCTACCTTGTCGGCGCACCGGTGCACGACCGCGCGTGGGCTGACGAATTGAGACGCCGCACGGCGCAGCATCCGGTGCGCGCACGCGTGCACTTCATGGGCGGCCGCGATGACGCGTTGGATTTCATCTACGCGTCGGACGTGCTGCTTCTGCCATCGCGCGCCGAAGCCATGCCGCTGGTCGTACTCGAAGCGATGGCGCTCGGCACGCCGGTCGTTGCCGCTGCCGTAGACGGAGTTCCCGAAATGATTGTAGACGGGCACACGGGCCTGCTCGTGAACCCGAGCGCGCCCGACGGGTTCGCCGAAGCGCTTGCCAAGCTCCATCGGGTGCCCGGACTTGCGGCCGAACTCGCATCCGGCGGCGGCGATCGATATCGCCGGTTGTTCTCGCGCGAGAAGCTCATCCAGCGATACGCGGCGTTGGTCGATGAAATCACGTCGCCAGCGGTCGCTTCCGCACAACTTGGAGATTGCAGATGCGTTCACTCGTAACAGGCGGCGCCGGCTTCATTGGGTCGCACGTGGCACGTTACTGCCTGGAGCTCGGGCACGAGGTGACTGTTCTCGACGACCTCAGCGGCGGGTTCAAAGACCAGGTGCCCGCCGCTGCCGATTTCGTCGAAGGATCCGTGACCGACGACGTCCTCGTCGCGCGCCTCTTTACCGAGCGAAAATTCGAATTCGTCTATCACTTGGCGGCCTATGCCGCCGAGGGATTGTCCCACTTCATCCGCCGGTTCAACTACACGAACAACCTGATCGGCAGCGCGAATCTGATCAACGAGTCGGTCAAGCACGACGTGAAATGCTTCGTGTTCACCTCGTCCATTGCCGTCTACGGCGCAGGGCAGTTGCCAATGGATGAAGCAATGGTCCCGCAACCCGAAGATCCGTACGGCGTCAGCAAGTACGCCGTGGAGCTGGATCTCCGCGCGGCGCACGAGATGTTTGGTCTCAATTCGATCATTTTTCGGCCGCACAACGTTTACGGGGAGAACCAGAACATTGGAGATCGCTACCGGAACGTGATCGGCATCTTCATGAATCAGCTGATGCGCGGTGAACCTCTGACGGTCTTCGGCGACGGCACGCAGACGCGCGCCTTCAGCTACATCGGCGACGTCGCGCCGCTCATCGCACGCAGCGTCTGCGCCTCCTCCGCATACAACGAGACGTTCAACGTCGGCGCCGATACGCCCTATTCGGTCAACGAGCTGGCGCGCGTCGTGGGGTCGGCGCTCGGTGTCGAGCCGACGATTCGATATCTACCGCCGCGCAACGAGGTGCTGCACGCATACGCGACGCACGAAAAGGCGCGCCGCTTTCTCGGCGCCGCGCAGCCCGTATCGCTCGAGGATGGAATCGAGCGCATGGCCACATGGGCCCGCGTGGTCGGTGCGCGGCGCGCCAAGCGCTTCGAGAACATCGAGATCATGCGCAAGTTGCCGCCGGTGTGGCTCGAGTGAACGCCGCGCCTTCCAATGGGATCGCACCCGTGACGCCGATTCGCGTCTGGTGTCTGTTGCGCGACCAGTTTGCGCACGTCAGGCCCGTCGAGGCTGCGTTAGGCGCGCGCGCCGAGTTCACGTACGATGAGACGTGGGATCCCGAGGCCCTGGTCCGTGCGCGTCCCGACGTCGTCGTATGCGTGAACGATTGGCCGTACGAGATCGCGCAGTGTCTCGATGCTGCACGCGCGGAGCACATTCCATCGCTCGTTCTCCAGGACGGGATCCTCGAGTGGCGCTGCCAATACGAGAATCCGCTCTTCGGTGAAGGCGGCGGGGCCCCGCAGCACCAGCCCGTGCTGGCAGACTACATTGCGTGTCTCGGCAACCAGAGCGCGCGCCAAATCGCGGGGTGGGGCAACGCTGGGAAAACGCTCGCCATCGGAATGCCGCGCCTGGACCACCTGGTCTCGCGGACCGCTGTGCCGCGCCGCACGCCGGGGCGCACGATCCTCGTGATGACGGCGAAGAATCCCGGATTCACGGAGCGTCAGCGCGCGACGACACTTCAATCGCTACTCGATGTGAAGGCGTATCTCGAGACGCGACCGGACCTCACGGTGCTGTGGCGCGTCGGGCGCGAGATCGCGCGTCCGCTCGCGATCGAGAATCTGGTGCGAGAGATGGAGAGCACCGAGCTCGCCGCCATCGTCGAGCGAGCCGACGCCGTAGTGACGACGCCGAGTACGGCGATGCTCGAAGCGATGCTGTTGGGCCGGCCGGTTGCAGCGCTCGACTATCACAACGTCCCGCGCTTCGTCCCTACGGCGTGGACCATTTCGGCGCGCGACCAGATCGGTCCGGTTCTCGGTGACGTGCTTGCCCCGACTGCGCGAAAACTAGCCTACCAGAACGACGTCCTGCACGACTGCCTCGAGTGTGACGGACCGGCTGCGCCGCGCGTGGCCGAGGTGCTGGAGCGCCTGGCGCGCGGTGACGCGATACGGCCATCGCACGTCCCGTCGGGTGGGCAGGGAGCGCCGCCGTTAGGCGACCTCTATCCCGACGAGCCGATTTTCGGCGAGCACGACATCCGGCAACTGCAAGTGCGGCTCGCCCGCTTGCAGAAGGAAAACCAGAAATTGCGGCGCCGCCGCCGCTTGCTCGACGCCGCGCGAGGCCTGTGGTCGCGGTCCCCACGAACGGATCGGAGCGATCGATGACGCCGCAGGCCACGTTGAGCACGATGAGTCGGACCGAACCCGCGGCACGACGCCGCCCCGTTGGGCGGCTCATGGGCATGACCCAGAGCGCCTTCGATCCGGCCAGCCGCATGCGCTTCGTCCAGTTCATTCCACTGTTCGAGGACGCCGGCTGGGACGTGCTGCACCGACCGAACAAGCCGGACCGGCAGTGGCGCAGCCGGCTGCCCACCCGGCTCGCGCGCGGCATGCATTATCGCTCGGGACGCGGCGTCATGAAGGTGCGCCGCTTCGCCGACATCGCCGCCTCGCGCGGCGTCGATGTCGTGTTCGTGAATCGGGATCTGGCCGGGGGCCGGCATTTCCACGAGCGCCTGCTGCTCCGGTCTAACGCTCGCGTCATCTTCGACTTCGACGACGCGATCTTCTCCGGCTCGCAGCGCGCCGAACAGCGCGTCCGATGGATGTGCGAACACGCCGCGTGGGTCACACCAGGCAACGCGTACCTCGCCGACTGGGCGCGCCGGTACAACGATCACGTGACCGTCATTCCGACCGTCGTCGACACGGATCGATACGAGAGCCGACAATGGTCGGCCGCCGATGCGTCCAGGCCCGTGCGGATCGGCTGGACCGGATCGGATGCATCGATCGCCCATACGTTGTTTCCGTACCTCGAGACGATCGCACGCGCCCAACGCGAGTTCGATTTCGAGTTCGTCATCGTCACGAACACGCACCCATCGATCTCGACCCCCGGATTTCGCTGGACGTTTCACCCGTGGCGCGCCGAGGAAGAAGGCGCGCTCGGCCGCCTGTTCGACGTCTGCATCATGCCGCTCGCCGACAATGAGTTTCAGCGCGGCAAATGCGGGCTCAAGCTGCTGCAGGGAATGGCGGCCGGACTCCCGACCATCGCGTCGCCGGTCGGCGTCAACAGTGAAATCGTGCAGCCGGGCAAGACCGGCTTCCTCGCCCAGACGCCGGACGAGTGGCACGAGGCGCTCGGCACGGTGGCGCGATCGCCGGAGATCCTGCCGGCGTTAGGCGCAAACGGTCGCGATCGGTGCGTGCGCGAATACTCGCTGCAGCGCTGGTTCCCGGAGATGCTCTCGCTCGTCGAACGGGTGGCGGCGATGCCGCGGCACAGAGGCACGTGACGCCGTTGACCGGATTCCGGAAGGCTTGGGCCAGTCGGCCCGAATTACCGGACTGCTCGCTGGTGGTTGCCACGTACGAGCGGCCCGTCGCCATCGTGACGCTGCTGGCCGCGTTGAATGAGATGGCCGATCCACCCGGTGAGGTTGTCGTCGTCGACGGCTCGAGCGGCCGAGATACCGAGCGCGCCGTCCGCGACTGGAGTCTGACTGCCGAGTCGCCGTTCGACCTCATTTACGTGCGCAGCCCGGCCGGCCTGACGCTCCAGCGCAACGTCGGCGTTGACGCGTCTGCAGGAGCGTTCGTCTTCTTTCTGGATGACGACTGCGTGCCGCACGACGGATACTTCCGTGAAATTCGGCGCGCGTTCGTAGAGGATGCCTCACGACAGATCGGGGCAGTCGCCGGCGCCATCATCAACGAGATGAACAATCGGCTGTCCGGGCGCTGGCGCGCACGCTTGGCCTTGCGGCTTGCCGAGCGCGGAGAGCCGGGCTCGTATCTTTCGAGCGGTGTATCCGTTCCCGCGAGCACGGTGGCACCCTTCACCGGACTGCGACACGTGCAGGTGGTACCGGGTGGTGCGGTCGCGTATCGCCGCGAGGTTCTCAACGAGTGCCGGTTTTCACTCTTCTTTTCCGGCTACGCACAGGGGGAGGACCTCGAGATGTCGTTGCGAGCCGGCGCACGTTGGAAGCTCGTGTGGTGCGGCGACGCGCATGTGTCCCATTTTCACGCCGTCGAGGGACGTCCCGCATCGGTGGCAAAAGGACGGATGGAAGTGCGTAACCGCTACTTCATCTGGAAGCGGCACGCGGCGCCATCGCGTCTCGACCGCTTTCGTTTTTGGGCGGATCTCGCCTACGGCGCCGTGTACGATGTCGCGACCTTCGCGTCCGATCCCCGTTCGTCGTCGCCCCTGCGGCACGCATGGGGCGTCGTGAGGGGCCTTGCCAGCTGCCTAACGGCGCCGCCCCGATACATCGAGCCGAAGGCACAGCGTGAATACGACGTCGCTCTCGAAACCCTTGCGCCGGGGTCGACGCGCGGGCGAACCGTACCGGCGGCGCCGCACACGGCGGCATGACGGCCATGCGGATCGCGGATTCGACGCTGGTGATGTTCTGGGACTACGACACCCAATGGGGTGCGGATCGGTCGCGGTTGTCTAACGGGAAAGCGACGTGGGGGCATCTCGAGTTCGAGAACACCGAGCGCGTCCTGGAAGCGCACGCCCGCTACGATGTGCCCGCCTGTTTCGCCGTGGTTGGTGCCGCTGCGCTCGATGGCCAGCGCCCATACCATGATCCGGAGCAGATCCGGCGCATTCACGGCGCGGGGCATGAAGTCGCGAGTCATTCGTTTCACCACGAGTGGCTGCCGGCGGTCGGCATCCGCGGGCTCGAAACCACCGTCCGGGAAAGCCGCGATGCGCTCGAGCAGTGCATTGGAGCGCGCGTCATCACGTTCGTGCCGCCCTTCAACCAGCCGTTCGACTACTGGCGCGCCGCATCCATAAGCTTGTCCGAACGCCGGAGCGTGCCACGCGATCGCATCGATATTCCCCGTTTGTGCACGACGCTGCGCGAGGCGGGATATCAGGTGTGCCGCACTGCGTTCAGATCTGCGCTGCTGCGCGTCCGCGACCGCATTACAGCCGAGTGCCATCGCGCTCCCGGAATGCCGCGCTCGATCTCGGGCATCCTCTGCCTTCAGCTCAACACGACGTGCGGCTTTCGCGACGATGTCCTCAACGCCATGCGCGCGAACCTCGGCAAGCCCGGGCTGTGGGTTGTGTACGGACATCCGCACTCGATTTCGGATCCGGATAGCACGCAGTCGGACTCGAAGCTCGAGCACTTCCTGGCAACCGTCTCGGAGTGGAAGCGAGCGGGCCGGTTACGGTGCGCGCTGCCCCGTGATCTCGTCGGCGCCGCCGTGCCTACCACGGTCGAGGCATGATCTACATGCCCGCCCTCGCATCGATGCCAGTGTGCGTCGTCACGTTCAAGGAGTGCTGGCGCGACGCCGATGGCGTGTGGCTGACCGATGGCGGCTTTCCAGGCCAGATGGCGGCACTCGCCTCCGTGTTCGGCCCGATGACGATTGTCATCTGCGAGATTCCGCCGCGTGACGGAGGAAGCCCGCTGCCCGCGACGGCCCGGGTGGTGCCACTCGCGCGCCCGACGGGACACGACTGGCGTCGCAAGCTGTCGTTTCTGACGCGCGTTCCGGGTTATTCGCGTACGATACGGCGCGAAATCGGCGGCGCCGACGTCGTCCATGTGCCGCTGCCGGGCGACGTTCCGCTGTTAGGCATGGCAATCGCGATCGCTGAGCGGAAGCGCATTTTCGCCCGCTACTGCAGTTCCTGGGAGACGAACACGCAAACCACGGTCTGGAATCGGCTCACGAAGGCGTGGATGCGCGCACTCGCTACGGGAAAGCACGTCATGCTCGCCACAGGCGCCGCCGCCGACTTCCCGGCGGACGGTGTTCGGGCCGTGTTTGCGACGAGCATCACCGACAGCGAAGTGAAGCGCGTGCAGCCGGACCTCGATCGACTGCCTGGCAGCGTGCTGCGGCTCAGTTTTGCGGGCCGCCTCTCTCGCGAAAAAGGAATTCGCTACCTCATCGAAGCGATCGCCTCGTTGCGCGCGCAGGCTGACGCACCGCGCATCGAGCTCGAGATTATGGGTGATGGGCCGTCGCGTGCGGAGCTCGAGGCGCTGGTTCGACGGATCGATGCTACAGGCGTGCGCTTTCTCGGCCAGCTGAATCGCGGGGCGCTGCTCGATCGATTGCAGCAGTCGGACGTTTGTGTGCTGCCGTCTTTGAGTGAGAGCTATTGCAAGGCGCGCCTCGATGCGATGCTCTGCGGCACGCCGGTCATCACCACTCCGGTCGGCTCCGGTCGCGCAATCACGGGTCCCAACGGCGAACGCGGACTGCTCGTGCCCGTTGGGCTGGCCGACGCGATTGCCGACGCCGTCAGGCGTGCCGCCGCTTGGGATGACTGGCCCGCGCGCCGCGCGCGCTGCCGGCGATTCGCCGAGCAGCACACGCTCGAGCGCTGGGCGGAGGAGATCGCGGACCGGTGTCGCGACCGGTGGGACACGGACGACGTTCGGGAGATCGCGTGACGACGACTGCCGTCTCGCGCCGGCCCCACGCTCGCGTCAGTCGTTCCCACGGACGCTGGCAGCGCCTGGGCCTAACGGCGTCCGTGCTGGCTGCGACGGGCGGCGCGATTGGTGTCGTGCTCGGACTGCACAACGGTCTGCTGTTCCTCACGCTCATTGGCTTCGTCGGCGCCGTCGTCGGCCTCCGTTATCCGGCCATCGGCCTGCTCTCCGTCGGCATCATCTGCACAACGGATGCGCCGGCACGAGTCTTCGTTTTCACGGGCGGCTTCCTTCGCTTCAATACGTTCAATTACTGGCTCGTCCTGGTGGCAGTGTTGTGCGCTCCATTCGTGCTTCGCCTCGGCGGAGCGACCGTGCGCACACTCCAATTGTTCATCGTCTATTTGCTCATCGGTTTCACGATTACGCCCGACCCGGCTGCCGGCATCCAGCACGTCCTGAACATCGTGTCGACGTTTGGCCTCATTGTCTATTTCGTCGCCGTGGCCCGCGACACGGAAGGCTTGTATTGGTTAGGCGTCGTGTGCGGAGTGACGGGCGCGCTCGTCGGACTTGCGTATAACCTGCAAATCCTCGTCCTGCCCTACATCGACGAAAACGCGTGGGCGCTGTGCCCGGTGACCGCGATGCTCGCGATCTGCCTTGGCTATAGCGAGGGTGGCAAGCTTCGCGGTGGGACCGCCACGCTGTCGCTGCTGTTAGGCATCAACGCCGTTTGGGTTTTTCTGAGCGCCAGTCGCGGCGGCATGATGGTCGCCCTCTGTTGCGTCCTGTTCATCACAATGTCGATCTCTGGATTGCACCGGCGCCTCGGTGCGATCCTCGCGGCCGCAGTGATTGTGGCAATGATTGCAACCCAGTTCACGGGCATGACGGACCGCGCGCTGTTTCGCGTGAACAAACTTTTCAGCAGCCAGTGGAGTGCGGCGGGCCGCACGAGCGGCCGGTCTGATCTACTGATCGGCGGCCTCTACATCTCCCGCCAGCATCCGCTTGGCGTCGGCACTGGCGGGTTCGCAAAAACGTGGGAGCAGTTGCCGCTGTTGAGCGGACAGTCGGGCTTTGCTGCCGGCGAATACAAGCAAGCGCATTCGGCATGGGTAAAGACGTTCGCCGAGAACGGTATACCGGGCGGTGTGCTTCTCAGTGCGTTCCTACTCTCCTTTACCGTAGTCGGATGGCGTAGCCGACAACGACGGCTCTTTCATCTCGGGCTGCTCGTTACAGCGGTGCTCGCGATCTCGTTCGCCGTAACGGAATTTCAATCGAAGGGACTCTGGTTTCTCGTCGCCGGCGTGTATGCAGAGATGGAACGAGTTCAGATCGTCGCGATTCTCCGCCAGTTGATGCCGGCCGAACAGGCGAACCGCCTTCGCAGAGCCTTGACGCCTCGCCTCGGTCATGCGGAGTGAGCGGCTCCGTGTCGCACTGGTCGTCGGCAGCATGGTGCGAGGCGGAGCAGAAAAACAGCTGCTCTATTGGGCGCGAGCGCTCCGCGACAGCGGCGCCGAGGTACGGCTGTACGCCCTCACGCGCGGCGAGCCGTTCGAGGCCGATGTTCGCAATGCGGGATTCTCGCCCGTGTGGATCGGCGAGCGACACGGTCGCGCCAAGCGAATCTCGGCGCTGCGAGCAGAGGCGCGCCGGTTTCGGCCGCACATCGTCCAAAGCACGCACTTTTTCGCCAACCTTTACGCCGCGACGACAGCGCTCGGGACCCGCGCGCTTTCCGTCGGAACGCTACGCAGCGACGGCACGCTCGAGCAAAGCGAGAACGGCCGGTGGACGCCGTGGTTGGCTCGCGCCCCGCATGGGCTGATCGCCAATTCGAGCGCGGGGTGCCGCGCCGCTCTCGCATTTGGTGCCCATCCGGCGCGTGTGCGAATGGTGGCCAACGCGATCGATGTCCCGCAATTCGATGAGCTAGCTTCCTTGGCGGGTCGCCGCGCAGCTCCGGCAACGGGCGATGTCGTCCTGCTCGGGGTGGGCCGTTTGATCGCGGCCAAGCGATTCGACGTCTGGCTCCGTGTCCTTGCGCGTGCTCGCCAGGCTATTCCCGGATTGCGGGGCGTTCTGATCGGCGACGGCCAATTGCGCGCGGAACTGTCACGCCAGGCCGCGGAACTCGGCCTTCTCCCGGACGGACTCGAGATGCTGGGCGAGCGCTCCGACGTTCCGGCCCAGTTAGGCAAGGCCGACATCTACGTATCGTCCTCCGATCACGAAGGATTTCCCAATGTGGTCCTGGAAGCGATGACGGCTGCGCTTCCGGTCGTCGCTACGGCCGCGGGCGGCACCGTCGATGTCGTACGCGACGGTCACACCGGCTTTCACGTTCCAGTCGGGGACGAGGACGCACTGGTGGACTGTGTTCTCCAGTTGGCGAAGTCGCCCGAGCTCCGTCGTCGCCTCGGTTCTGCCGGTCGTCAACGAGTGATCGACGAAAGCGGGTTGGAGACGCTTGGACAGCGTCTCCGTGAGGCGTACCGATGCATCGCACGCGGAAAGCGCATCCCGGTCTGACGCGAGCGCAGCCAAAAAAAAACGTCCCGGGCGGCACCGCAACCAGCGGATGCGCCCGGGACGTTTCGTTTGCACGTTTCCTAACGGGACGACTCTGTTTCTTATCGAGCGAGCGTCACGACGTCCTGAGCACCACGAATGCGTAGAACGTTGGCGCTGTCATCAACGGAGCGGTCGGCGAACCACCAATTGCCGCAACCGGTGCCACGCTGGGCAGCGGGATGCTGACCGTCCCGCCGGCGTACGTGCCGCTGTACGCGGGTGCGCCGTAGAAGTTCTGTGCGTTACGGACTTCGAATTGGTCGCCCGGCTTGAGAACGCTCGAGAGGTCGACGGACGCCGCACCGCCATGGCTCCAATTGTACACGGCGATGTTGGCGCGACCGGATTCGTACTTGTTCGGCTCGACCACAATCTTCTGGCCGCTCGGCGATCCTGCATCGAAGGAGCTTCCGGCATCGCGTCCGGTGACTCGCTGCCAATCGCTGAATGTGTAGCCGTTGCCGCCGGCTGTGGCGGTCACCGTGCCGAACGGCTGCGAGATGCCCAGTGAACCAGGCTCGAAATACTGCTGCGCGGTCATCGAGTACGAGGAGAATGACTGTCCGCTCATCAGCTCGATCGCGACGACTTGCGGCGTGCCACCGATCAGCGTGTTCCCGGTGAATGTCAACGAGCTCCAGTTCTGCAACTGCACCATTCCGCCGAAGTAGTTGCCCGTGATGCGGCCGTTGGAGCTGGGTACGCCATAGTCGAGACCGAATTTGGCCGTCTTCCAGCGGTCATTCCGGTAGGTCATGTTGCCGGTCGCGACGAAGTTCTGCATGCCGTTCTCGGTGCCGCCGGCGACGATGTCCTGCGCTTCGGAGGTGCCGAGGGTGCCGTTGTTGAACGCGATGTTGCCGTCCAGCGTGATGTTGTTGATGTGCGTCGATTGCGAATAGATCTGGATGCCGTAATCGAAGTTGTCGAACACAATATTGTCCTGCAGCAACTTCGTTCCACTCAGATTCTGAATGTAGAGTCCGTGTCCGTGGGCGCGATCAGTGCCCTGCCAGCCGTTGTTGTAGAACAGCGATCCGTAGACTTCGGCGTTGGTGGCGGACTCCCAGGCGGCGAGACCGTTCCCGAGGTCATGCACCACGACGTTGACGAACTTTGTGCCCGGCCCATTCACCGTCACCTGGTAGTTGGCGCGGGGAATGTCCGTGGCGAAGGATCCGGACTGATGCGAGATGCGCAACGGATCGGAGTCCATGAACTCCATGCCCCAGAACGTGGTGTAGCCGCCGTTCACGGTCATGAAGCCGTTGATGGTCGCACGCTCGCCGGGATACTGACGCACGATGATCGGTGCGCTCGCCGTTCCGGTGAGGGTGCTGGTGTATTGGTTGTAGCCGCCGCTCCCGTAGGTACCGGCGCGCATCCACACCGTGTCGCCCGGATGGATCCGGCCACCGGCGCCAGCCAGCGCCGTCGTCAGATTCCAGGGCGAGCTGGCCGTGCCCGCACCGCCGCTCGATCCGTTAGGCG